>JASFRY010000266.1:0-6411 GCA_050114675.1 Gemmatimonadota bacterium
GAAGGGGACGACCACCGGGGAGTACGACGAGCAGGACATCCCCGACGCCTACAAGGACAAGGAATCCCAGTGGGAGACCGAGCTCCAGGAGTCGTTGGCCACCACCGACGAGTCTTTGCTGGAGGCGTACCTGGAGGGGGGCCACATCTCCCGCGAGGAGGCCATCGACGCCATGGCCCGGGGGATGGCGCGAGGAGAGGTCTTCCCCGTGTTCTGTGGCGCCTCGCCCCTGACCTACGGGATGCGGGCGCTGCTCCGGAAGGTCGTCGAGCTCTGTCCGAGCCCCGCCGAGGCACCCCCCGAGACGGCCACCCGACCCGGGCTGGACCAGGACATCGAGATCCACGCCACCGACGACGAGACGCTGGCCGCGCTGGTCTTCAAGACCGCCGCGGAGCCCCACGTGGGTGAGCTCTCGTATTTCCGCATCTTCTCGGGGAAGATCTCCAACGGGATGGAGGTGGTGAACGCCTCCGACCAGGCTACGGAGAAGCTCAATCACCTGAGCATCCCCCTGGGCAAGGAGCGGGTGGAGGTGTCCACGCTCCACGCCGGCGACATCGGCGTGGTGGCCAAGCTCAAGCACACGCACACCAACGACACGCTCTGCACCAAGGAGCGGCCCGTGGCGCTGGAGAGGATCCAGTTTCCAAGTGCCGACATCGCCATCGCCATCAAGGGTGAGACGCGGAACGACGAGGACAAGCTGGGTGAGGTCCTGCCCAAGCTCCACGAGGAGGATCCCACCTTCTCGGCGGCCTTCAACAGTGAGCTGCATCAGACCATCGCCCGCGGTGTGGGCGAGCTCCACCTGGACGTCCAGTTCGAGCGCATGGCGCGCAAGTACGGGGTCAAGATCGAGACCGAGCAGCCCAAGATCGCGTACCGGGAGACCATCACCGGCACCGCCGAGGGCCAGGGGCGCCACAAGAAGCAATCCGGGGGCCGCGGCCAGTTCGGGGACTGCTGGATCCGCCTGTCACCCCAGACGCGCGGCCAGGGCTACGAGTTCGTCGACTCCATCAAGGGGGGCGTGATCCCGGGCAAGTATCTGCCTTCGGTGGATCGCGGCATCCAGGAGGCGGCGCAGCGCGGCATCGTGGCCGGCTACCCCGTGGTGGATTTCATCGCGGAGTGCTACGACGGCTCGTACCATTCGGTGGATTCGTCGGACATCGCGTTCAAGCTCGCCGGCTCTCTGGCGTTCCGTAACGTGGCCGAGAAGTCCAGGCCCATCCTCCTGGAGCCGGTGGTGGAGGTGGCGGTGACCACGCCCGACGAGTACGTGGGCGACATCATGGGTGACCTGACGGGGCGTCGCGGCAAGGTCCTCGGGATGGATCCCGACAGCGGGCGCACGGTGATCCGCGCCATCGTCCCCGAGGCCGAGCTGTACAAGTACGCATCGTTCCTTCGATCCATGACCCAGGGACGAGCCGCTCATTCCCGGAGACCGGCCGGATACGAGCCGGTGCCGGATCATCTGGCGCAGAAGATCGCCGAGGAGCGGCGCAAGGAGCAGGAGGAAGCCGCGAGCTGAGGGGTCTTCCCGAGGGATCCCGTCGACGAAGGGAAGCGGCGTCCGGCCAACAGGACGCCGCTTCTTTCTCGAGAGCGGGCGGAGGCTCGCCGGGACCCCGCGCGACCACCGCGGTTCTCGGAGGCGCGGAGAACAGGAATTGGAGGCATTGTGCCGTACCTTCTTGCCCCCTATCGTTGAAAAGTCCTGCAAAGGGCAAACCACCGGCAACGGTGGGACGCAAAGCCAGGGGTGCGGTTGATGCCGGATCGCCCAGCTGCCAGGACGGAGGACGCGTGTGCGCCCTCCGTACCTATTGCCCGTCGCGAGGATCGCGACGGGCTTTCTTGCATGCTGGTAGTGCCTGGCGGCGCGGCTCTTGCATTACGGGCGGGAAACATGCTCGGAGGGCCATTTGCTTTCATTCGTGCTCGTCGTCGTCTGGTTGAGTGTGGGCGGATCTGCGCTGGTCGCGGGTCTGGACTACTATCTGCTGCCCATGGACCAGCGCGCCTACTCGAACCTGGCTCCCCTGTTCGCGCCCACGGGTCTCGTAGGGCAGGGCCTGGGGATCGTGGGGGCCGCGCTCATCATCATCGGGGTGGTGGGCTACACGGCGCGCAAGCGGATGAGGGTCCTTTCCCGGGCGGGGGCCCTGAAGCACTGGCTCCAGGTGCACATCTTCCTGTGCACGCTGGGGCCGTTCCTCGTGCTTCTCCACACCACCTTCAAGTTCGGCGGCCTCGTCTCCATCGCCTTCTGGAGCATGGCGGTGGTGGTGGCCAGCGGCATCTTCGGCCGCTACGTCTACGTGCGCATCCCCAAGACCATCAACGGGCGCTTCCTGGGCCTCGACGCCGTGGGCCACCGCATCTCGGAGCTCACGGCGGCCATCGCCGCCCGGACCAAGCTATCCGTGTCGGAGCTCGAGGGGGTTCTGGTGCCCGCCGGTGGCGTCCCGCGCAGCAGCAGCCTGGTGGGCGCCCTCGCCGTCGCCGTCCGCGAGGACATACGGCAGCGCCGGCATCTTCGCGGGGTGCGCAGGTATCTGCGTACCCGACGAATCCCCCAGGAGCTGCACGCACCGGTCATGGATCTGGCCCGGGAGCAGAGGCGGCTGCGCCAGCAGGCGCTCCTCCTTCAGCCGTTCCAGCGGATGTTCCGCTACTGGCACGTGATCCACCTTCCCCTGGCGGTGGTCATGTTCCTGATCCTGGGCATCCACGTGGCCGTGGCCGTTCTCTTCGGATACACGTGGATCTTCTGATGGCGATCCGGCGACTGCATCTACGCTCGGCCCGGACGTCGGCCCCGGCCCTCCTCGTGGTGGGCATGGGCCTCGCCGGGCTGGGATTCGCCCGGAGCCGGACCCCGGGGCCGTCGTCCGATCCCGAGGCCACGGCGGCGGGATCGGGCTCGTTGGAATCGGGCGCGGCCGCAGCCCACGCAGCCGCGGGCATCGTCCCGGACGGCGGCAGCGCCGCACAGCTGTTCCAGGAGAGGCTGTCGGCCCTGGAAGGAAGGTTGGCAGCCGAGCCGGACCGCCGGGACCTGGTCCTGGAGATGGCCCGTCTGCTCCATGACGGACATCGGGGGCGGGAGGCGGTCGCCTATTACCGCGAGGCCATCGAGATGGACCCCGGGGATCCCCATGCCTACTACGACCTGGCGGCGCTCCACGGCGAGCTGGGCGCGTGGGACGAGGCGGCCGATGTCCTCCAGGACCGTCTGGACCGGGACCTGGGTGATGCCGTGGCGCTGTACGATCTGGGTGCCGTCCGGGCCAATCAGGGACGGGTGGTGGAAGCGCGCCAGCTGCTGGAACGAGCACGGGAAGCCACCACGGATGGGGAGCTCGGCGCCAGGATCTCCCAGGCTCTCGCCCGGCTCAAGGAAGGCTGATCCATGCCGTTCCTGCCCCGGCCCCGCCTCGGAGGATTCCTCGTCCTCCTCTCCCTTTCCGTCGCGTGCGCTCCCCGCCCGGCGGCGGCGCAGCTCATCTCGCCCGGCAAGCTCTCGTCGGCCCACGCCGATCTCGAGGGCATCCGCAACTGCACCAAGTGCCACGAGCTCCGCAAGCAGGGGATCTCGTCTTCCCTCTGCCTGGACTGCCACGAGCCGCTGGCCCGGCGCATGGAGGCGGACGAGGGGTTCCATGCGTCGCTGCCGGACAAGGCCTGCGCCACCTGCCACAAGGAGCACTTCGGGGTGGACTTTGCCCTGGTGCGCCTGGACACCACGACCTTCGAGCACGACCGGACCGGCTTCGGCCTCGAGGGGAAGCACGCGGAGCAGGGGTGCCGGGACTGCCACAAGCCCTCCCTTATCACCGACGCCGACGTCCGTGCCGAGAAGGGTGCCCACGACGCGCTGGATCGCACCTTCCTGGGACTTCCCACGGCCTGCGTGTCGTGCCACGAGGGGGACACGCCCCACGGACGGCAGTTCGAAGGTCGGGCCTGCAGCCAGTGCCATGACGTCGGCGGGTGGGACGAGGCCGCGAGATTCGACCACCGGGAGACCCGCTATCCCCTCACGGGGAAGCACCTGGACGTGGCGTGCACCGGATGTCACCAGGCTACCGATCGGCCGGGGAGCTCCGTGCCCTACGTGCAATACACCGGGGTCACGGCCACCCGCTGCAACGACTGCCACGAGGACGAGCACGACGGTGCCATGCCCGGTGCGTGCAGCTCGTGCCACGCCACGTCCGGATGGACGAACGTGAATCGGCGGCGCGTGGAATCGGCGTTCGACCACGCGACGACGGGCTTCGTACTGGAAGGACGGCACGCGGCGGCGCCCTGCGCCTCGTGTCACGACGCAGGCGCGCAGAAGCGTCTCGAGGGCATCCGGATCCGTTTCCAGAAGGGCACCCGCAACCGGGCGTTCCCCCGACCGGAGGCCGGGAGCTGTCTGGCGTGCCACGAGGACCGCCACGAGGGCGTCTTCGCCGACGTGAAAGGTGCGGGCGACTGCGCGGGGTGCCACGGCCAGGACGCTTGGCTTCCTGCGGACTACGATGCAGCCCGGCACAATCGGGAGGCTCCCTTCAAGCTGGAGGGCGCCCACATGGCCGTGGCCTGCGTCGACTGCCACGTCCCCGACGGAGGCGTGCCCAGGTTCCGGCTCCAGGCATCGTCCTGCGGGGACTGTCACCAGGAGAAGAGCCCTCATGGGAACCAGTTCGAGGGCCGCTCCTGCGACGAGTGCCACAACGTGAAGTCCTTCAAGATCCCGGACTTCGACCACGACGCGACCCGCTTCCCTCTCGACGGTGCCCATGCCGGCGCACCGTGCGGCGCGTGCCACAAGACGGAGAAGGGCCCCCAGGGGGCTCCGATGGTTCGCTACCGGCCGCTCGGCACCGACTGCCGGGATTGCCATGGAGGTGCGTCTTGATGCGCGGGAAGACGAGGGAACGGAAGCTCCGGCGTCCCGGGTGGACTGCGGTGGGTCTCGTGGGAGCAGGCATGCTCATGCTGGCCGCGGTGGGGCCGTTGACCGCCCAGGAGGCGGTCGCCAGTCCGCACGGCACGCTCCCGGAGGGTCTGGACTGCTCCGCCTGCCATACGGCGGAGGGGTGGCGAAGCCTCCGGAGTCCGATGGCCTTCGACCACGCGGAGCGGACCGGCTTCCCGCTCTCCGGAGCCCACGCTCAGGCGCCCTGCGCCGGGTGCCACCTCGACCTGCGCTTCGACGAGCCGAAGGTCGCCTCCGACGACTGCGCCTCGTGCCACGCCGACGTCCACGAGGGACGGATGGTCCAGGAGTGCGCGGCCTGCCACAACACCCGCTCGTTCCAGGAGGTGGATGGCGAGCTCATCCACGCGCGCACGTCGTTCCCTCTCACCGGAGCACATCGTCAGATCACCTGCGAGAGCTGCCACACCACCGACGTGGGCGGCGCCTACACCTCCCTGGACACCGACTGCGTCTCGTGCCACGAGGCCGACTACCAGGGCGCCCAGACGGTGGACCATGTAGGCAGCGGATACCCTACGGACTGCACCCAGTGCCATACCACGTTGGGCTGGAGCGACGCACCGGCCTTCGATCACGAGACCATCTCCGGCGGATTCGCGCTGGTGGGCGCCCACACCGGCCTGCGATGTGCCAGCTGTCACCAGGTTCCCGGGATGGAGCCGCTGTTCTCGCCTTCGTCCCAGAACGACTGCGTCGCCTGCCACCAGGCCGACTACGACCGCCAGCACGGTGGCGGGAACTTCCCGACGACCTGCCTGGACTGTCACACCGTGGACAGCTGGGAGGGTGCCGATTTCGATCACGCCCTGGCGGGCTTTCCGCTCGAGGGGCGCCACGCGACGCTGTCGTGCTCGGCGTGCCACACCGACAACAGCGGAGGGCTCAAGTTCACGGCACCCGCTGGCCCGACCGACTGCGTGGCGTGCCACCAGAGCGACTATGACCGGGAGCATGCCGGATCGAACATCCCTACGACGTGCGCGACCTGCCACACCCAGACGAGCTGGGAGGGCGCAGGCTTGAATCACGCCCAGATCTCCGGTGGCTTCGAGCTCGTGGGGAGCCACGCCACGGCGCCGTGCACGGACTGTCACACCATCCCGAGCTATGCGCTCCTCTTTCCGGAGCCGGCGAGCCAGGACGACTGCGCGAGCTGCCACCAGGCGGAGTACGATGCCAATCACGGCGGCTCGGCGATTCCCACCACATGTGCGGGTTGCCACAGCGAGACTTCCTGGTCGGGTGCCACGGTAGACCACGCGGCGCTCCCGGGAGGCTTCGCCCTCACGGGGCCCCACGCCACCATCGCGTGCACGGCGTGTCACGCGGTGCCGGACTACGCACTTCTCTTCCCCGCGCCGGCGAGCCAGGACGACTGCGTGGCGTGCCACCAGGCCGACTACGAC
>JASFRY010000267.1:0-6402 GCA_050114675.1 Gemmatimonadota bacterium
TGACCTCTCGGGGATCCAGGTTCACCAGCTCCAGAGCCCGCCAGACCTTTCTGGCCTCCTCCGTGCGGGAGAGGCGCCTGAGCTGCTCCTCCGGGATTCCCATGCCCACGTTGTCGAAGACGTTCAAGGAATCGAACAGCGCCGCGTTCTGGAAGACGAACCCCACTTTGCGCCGGACTTCATCCAGGGACTCCCGTCCGCCGTAGTACACCGAGATCCCACCCACCTCCACGTCGCCCCGGTCGGGCTGGATGAGGGCGATGGTGGTCTTGAGGAGCACGCTCTTGCCGGTCCCCGACGGCCCGAAGAGGGCGAACATCTCCCCCGTCTCGACGTGCATGTCGACGCCCGAAAGCACCGGGGCATCGAAGGCCTTGTGGATGTTGCGGTACTGGATCACCGGGCTCCTCTCCTCTACTGCAGCATCAACGGCGGGAAGAGGGCATCCAGGATCAGGATCGTCAACGTCATGAACATGACGGCCTGGGTGGTGGTGAGCCCGACGCCCTCGGCGCCGCCCTTGGTGCGCAGCCCCATGTGCACCGAGATGAGGGGGATGGAGACCCCGAAGACCAGCGCCTTGGTGAGGGAGTAGAACAGGTCCCACGAGTGCCAGAACAGACGGGCACCGTAGAAGAACGACTCGTAGCTGAGCCCCACCTCGTAGTTGGCCGCCACGAATCCTGCGATGATGCCGATGAGGTTGGCGATCCCTACCAGGAGGGGCATGACGATGATCCCGGCCAGCACCCGCGGTGCCGCCAGCAGCGCGATGGGATCGCGGCCCAGGGAGTGGTACGCGTCGATCTGCTCCGAGACCACCATGGTGCCCAGCTCCGCCGTGATCCGCGCTCCCACCCGGCCCACGAGGACGATGGCCGTGAGCACGGGGCCCATCTCCAGGACCACGGTCTCCACCACGAGGCTGCCGAGGACGTAGAGGGGAACCGAGCCCGTGAACTGATACCCGCCCTGCTGGCTCGTGACGATTCCGGCCAGGGAGCCGGTGACCAGCACGATGGGAAGGCTCTGGATGCCCATGATGTAGAACTGGTGCACCACGTCGCGGAACGACACCCGGAGCTTGACGATGGCCAGGATGATCTGCCAGGAGAGCGAGCCCATGGCCCCGGCGTGTTCCAGCGTGACCTCCGCCCGTCGGCCGAGGCCCGCGAACCAGCGCGCGATGGGACGGGGCAGAGACGGCATGGCGGAGGGGGTCTGCGCGGGGTTCGAGTCCATGGCGAGGCATCGATAACAGAGCCCCAAAGGATCATGGAAATGCCTTTGAAAATCAACCGTTTCGGGGGTTCCCCGCTCGGGCGATGCCCGTCTCGGCGCACAGGCCATTGTCCGGGCGCGCCGGGGCGCTTACCCTCGCAGGCCGGAGCGTGCCGAATCACCTCTTCATCCGTGCTGGAGCCCCCATGCGTAGAAGCATCCTTCTGGCCGTGGCCCTCTCCGGGGCCGTGGTCGCGCCGCCGTCCCTGCATGCCCAGACATCGTCCGACACGGAGGCGGCCGTGCGTCAGATCGCCCGCAACGCGTCGGTTGAGCGCGCCATGGCCGCCGTGGACGCTTCCGATGCCCGGACCATGCAGGACCTGCGGGAGCTGACGCAGATCCCGGCCCCGCCCTTCCAGGAAGAGGTGCGCGGACGGCGCTTCCTCGAGCTCCTCCGGGAGACGGGCGTGGACTCGGCCTGGGTGGACGAAGTGGGCAACGTCATCGGGCTGCGCCGGGGGACGGGCTCGGGAGGCACCCTGGCCATCGCCGGGCACCTGGACACGGTCTTCCCCGAGGGCACGGACGTGACCATCCACCAGCGCGGCGACACGCTTTACGCGCCGGGCGTGGGAGACGACACCCGGGGCCTGGCCACCGTTCTGGCGATCTTGCGGGCCATGAACGAGGCAGACGTGCGCACGGACGCCGACATCCTCTTCATCGGCGACGTGGGAGAGGAGGGGCTGGGGGATCTCCGGGGCATGAAGCACCTCTTCCGTGACGGCGGCCCGGAGATCGACGCCTTCATCTCCATCGATGGGAGCGGCGACCAGGGCATCACCTACCAGGGGCTCGGCTCCCACCGGTATCGGGTCACGTTCCGGGGTCCCGGCGGACACTCGTGGGGTGCCTTCGGGCTGGCCAATCCTGCCCATGCCCTGGGGCGCGGCATCTACTACTTCGACGAGGTGGGCGACAGCCTGACACGGTCGGGCCCCCGCACCAGCTACAACGTGGGCGTCATCGGCGGGGGGACCTCGGTGAACTCCATCCCCTTCGAAGCGTGGGCCGAGATCGACATGCGCTCCGAGAGCCCGGCCAGCCTCCAGCGCATCGACGACGCGCTGCATGCCGCCATGGAGCGGGCCCTGGAGGAGGAGAACGCCGAGCGACGTGGCGGAGACGCCCTCACGGTGGAGCTGAAGCTCATCGGGGATCGGCCGTCGGGCGAGATCTCCCAGGACGAGCCCCTGGTGCAGCGGGCCGTGGCGGTGAGCCGGCTTCTGGGCATCGAGCCCCGTCTGGGCAGGAGCTCCACCGATTCCAACATCCCCATCTCGAAGGGCATTCCCGCCATCACCATCGGCGGGGGCGGCGTGGCCGGCCACGCCCACTCCCCCGACGAGTGGTTCCTGAACCAGAACGGCACCCGGGGCATCAAGCGGGCCATGCTCATCCTCATCGCCCAGGCCGGGCTGGCCACGGCCAGCTGATGGGGTCGGAAGGAACCCTGAAGGGGCGCGTAGCCGTCGTCACCGGTGCGTCCAGCGGGATCGGTGCCGCCGTGGCCGGCGCGCTGGCCGCAGAAGGAGCCGCCGTGGTCCTGGGGGCCCGCCGCAACGAGCGTCTCGAGGCGGTGGCGGCGGAAATCGAGGCCGCTGGGGGGCGCGCCGCGTACCGGGCCACCGACGTCACGGTCCGGTCGGACGTGTCCGCCCTGGTGGATCTGGCCCGGGAGCGGTTCGGAGGCGTGCACGTGCTGGTGAACAACGCGGGCATCATGCCCCTTTCCCCCGTGGCGGCCCTCCGCGTGGACGACTGGGAGCGCATGGTGGACGTGAACGTGAAGGGCGTGCTCTACGCCATCGGGGCCGTGCTTCCCCTCATGCTGGAGCAGGAGGAGGGCCACATCGTGAACGTGGGCTCCCTGGCCGGGCGACGGCCCTTCCCGGGTGGCACGGTCTATTCGGCCACCAAGTTCGCCGTCCGCTCCCTCACCTGGGGCATGCAGCTGGAGCTCTCGGCGGCCCGGGGCATCCGGGTCACCGACATCCAGCCCGGCGTGGTGGCCACCGAGCTCATGGACCACATCCCGGATCCGGGAATCCAGGAGGGGTTCGACCGCGGATGGGCCGACAAGCGAAGGCTCCAGCCGGACGACGTGGCCAGGGCCGTGCTCTTCGCCGTCACGTCTCCCGCCCACGTGAACGTAAACGAGATCCTCATCCGGCCCACGGACCAGACCACCTGAGGGCTCGCGGAGCCTCCGCGTCCCCGGGCCCTGGGTGCCGGCCCAGCGGAGGGAACGGGCCGGCGACGGCGCGAGGGGCGCCCGGCCGGGTTGGCCGGACGCCCCTCCTTCGTTCCCCGTCTCCGGCGGGTCCGGCGACGCCGGACCCGCGAAGCCGCTACATGATGGGCTTCCCCTTGGCCGGCCCGTAGTAGATCCCGTTGAACACCAGCGGGAACATTCCGTGGGGCTGGGAGCGGAACGTGAGCTTCGGCCCGAACAGGAAGAGCTTGCCCTGTCCGTAGTCTGCCTCGATGGCGCCCACGCCGTCCTTCAGGTACGCCTGCCCCCACGCCCAGCCGCTGCGCAGGGGATGGTCCGAGTCGTACCACCCGATGGCCCGCACCCCCTTCTCGGCGGCGTCGGGCTCCAAGGTGAACGTGGGGCTCCGGGCGAACATCACCGGGGCGTAGTCCCCCATGCCGTCGGCCAGCGGGCTGATGTGCTCGACCTTCATGTCGATGAGCGTGCCCGGGATGAAATACTCCTCCCGCGACAGGGGCTGGCCGTTCTCCTTCACCAGGTGGTCCGTGATGGGGAGATCGGCCTCGAGCGCCAGGTTCGACGACGAGCCCAGAGCGATTACGGTGCCACCCCGGCGCGCGTAGTCCAGGATCCTGGGCACCGTCTTCTCCACGGTGATCCGACCCAGACGGTCCCGGTACTCGGCGGGGATGGTGGACGGATCGACAGGTCCGCCGCGGCGGTACCGGCCACCTTCGTCGTCACTGCCGGGGATCAGGCCGTCCTCGAAGAAGAGGACGTCGTACTTGGAGAGGTCGTCGTTGTCGAGCTGGGGCGGATAGAGGACGTCGAAGTCGAACTCGAAGTCCTCCAGGAGCATGCGCATCCACCCCGACGGCATGGAGCCGCCGTACACGTCGGCCAGACCCACCTTCACGGGCTGGAGCTCCATGGCCGGTCCCGCGGGCTTGCTGCCCACGCCGACGAAGCTCAACCCCTTGTCGGCGGCCAGCTTCTCCACCGTGGCCCGGTCCGTCTCCAGATAGAAGGCGCCAGACGGGAACGAGACACCGCCCGCCTGCACGGGCTCGGTGTACCACCACGCCTTGTCGCCGGCCTTGAGGGTGCGGTTGACTGCCGTGAAGGCGTCGTTGATGTGATCCACCAGGTAGCCCCGAGCGTCGGATGCGCCGGCGATCTTCCCGGGCGGAGGCGTGACCAGGTCCTCGGTGACCTTCTGGAAGGGACCGTCGAACCCGTCGAGGATGCGATCGAAGTCCACGCCCATCTGCCAGGCCAGCGTCCACCCCGTCGCGTCGTACGGCGGAATGGGCGGACCCCCGGGATACGCGAAATCGTTGGGGTGGTCCTGGGCCTCGAACATGTCCAGGACGTGGGGCCGGAAGGCCTGCGCCGTCTTCACGACGTAGGAGCCGGCGGGATACGACTTCCCGTTCACCGTGAAGTCCGCGGTGGCCCGCTCCACATCGATGCCGGTCTTGAGCAGGGCGTTGACGAACTTGGTGGCCCGGAGGAAGTCACGCTGGTCCGAGGGGATGATGAAGCCTCGCGGATCCCGCTCCTCCGGGTTCTCCAGCAGGCGCACGTAGTCGTCGTGATCGCCCCGCTGCACCTCCTCCTCGGCGGCGTAGATCTCGTGCGGCTTGACCGTCCAGTAGTCCTCGCTGCCCCGCTCGATGGAGTTGTTCCCCATCTTCCAGATGTTGAAGAGCAGGTGGTCCTTGTTGCGGGACGCGTAATCCATGACCGCCCAGTCCGCCGTCATCGAGTACTCGATGGACTGGCGGAAATGCCAAGCGTCGGTAGGCTCCACCGGGAGCGGCAGGTCCCCGTGGGGATACTGCTGGCTGGGAATGAACGGCACCTCGATGGGCGTGGGATTCCCGATGATCTCGGTGAGGAGGCCGATCATGTTGTGGAAATACGGCTCGGTGCGCAGGCCCCCGTTCCACCAGGTCGAGTAGGACGCGCCCGAGCGCATGGTGCTTCCGCCCTTCCCTTCCAGGATGAAGCGCTGGTGCATGGCCGAGCCCACCTGGTCCAGCCCGGTGAGGATCAGGGGGTCCAGGAAGTGGTTCGGCGGATCCCGGAAGGGCGGCGCGAAGATGACGGCGCCCGCCGGGCCGGTCTGGTGGTGATTGTAGACGATCTGGGGGAACCAGACCCGGTACAGGGACCGGTTGATGTTGGTGGTCTCCTCCAGCGCCGACATGTAGAAGTCACGGTTGTTGTCGTGGCCGGCGTACTTGTTGTACAGCACGGGGATATTCGACGTGCTCCGCTCGAGCGGATCCGACTCCCGCATGTACCAGTTGGACACCAGGGCCATGCCGTCCGGGTTGGCGTGTGTGGCCAGGAGGATGACGTCGTCCAGGATCCGCATGGTCTCGGGATCCGTGTAGTCGTTCATCCGGTACACCAGCTCCATGAGCTGATGCGGTCCCACGACCTCGGTGGCGTGGAGCCCCCCGTCGATCCAGACCACCGCTTTGCCTTCCCTGGCCAGCTGCCGGGCCTGCTCCTCGGTGACCCCTTCCGCCTTGGCGAGCCGACGGGAGATGTCCCGATAATGGTCCAGGTTCCGGATGTTGTCCGGCGACGAGATGATGGCCTGGAGCTGAGGCCGGCCTTCCTCGGTGTACCCGATGGTGTCGAGCACCATGCGGTCCGATTCGTTGGCCAGCCTCTTCCAGTACGTGACGAGCTGCTCGTAGTTGATCAGCTGGTAGTCGGCTCCGATCTGGAAGCCGAACTGCTCCTCTGGCGTCGTGACCCTGTGCTGGGCCCACAGCGGGGCCGCGAGCACGGCGGTCAGGATGAGCGCGAGGAGCGGACGCACCGTGAACTTCTGCATGCTACCGCCTCTTCCATGTGGTTCCGGATGGGGAGGGTTCCGTCAA
>JASFRY010000268.1:0-6400 GCA_050114675.1 Gemmatimonadota bacterium
TGGGGCGGCCCGGCGTGAAGGTCTCGAAGACGGTGAGTGTGGACGTCACGGCCACGTGGTGCCGCACCAGGAAGTCCACCAGGGCGCCGAACTCGGGGCCGTCGGGGTCCACCTGGCTCAGGGCGGCCTGCCCGGCGCCCTGGCCGGGGCACACGTCGGGCTCCTTGTCCTTCACGAAGTCGGTGGAGGCGAAGAAGCCGTGCTCCAGGTCGTCGATGCCCAGCTCGGCAGCCTCGCGGTACGTCACCGAGCAGAGGTGGCCGGTGAGCTTGGCCCCCCGTGCGTGAGCCGCCCGGATGGCGGTGCCCAGCTCGGCCCGGGTGATGTGCATGTACGCCTTGTAGGAGGTGGCGCCGGCGTCGCCCCAGAAGTCCACCATGCGCCGGGCGTCGTCCGCGTCCTCCAGGGCGTGGACCTGGTCCAGCGGGAGGCCAGGGCCTTCCAGGTAGGGCGCCGTGGCGTCGATCCACGGCCCCGGCTTGCGGCCCTCCTCGATGTCCCTGGCGACGGCCAGCTCGCCGTACCCGTTCATGTTTCCGGCCGTGCGCATGGAGGTGACGCCGCCGGCCAGGTACAGCCGGGTGAAGCTCTCGGTGAGGTTGCCGTAGACCCCGGGGCCCGTGGGGTAGTAGAGGTGCTCGTGCAGCATGACCAGCCCGGGGATGACCGACTTCCCGGTGAGGTCCATGACCCGGGCGCCGTCGGGGACCTCCACCGAGGCGGCCGGTCCCAGGGCCGTGATCTTCCCGTCCCGGATAACCACGGTCTGGTCGTCCCGCGCCGGCGCGCCGGTGCCGTCGATGACCCGCACGTGGATGAGGGCCACCACGTCGGTGTCAACGGCCACGTACTGGCGGACGTTGTCGGAGAGGGTGGGTCGCTGGGCCGCCACGGGGGCGAATCCGACGGCCAGGAAGAGCGCGAGCGAAGCTGTCAGGCGGAGCGACCGCCTCCACTGTGGAGTGTTCATCCGGCCAGCTTAAGGCGCGCCCTTCCGGGCGTCTACTTCCGACGCCTCAGCATCTCCCTGATCACGGCCACGTCCTGGCGATCCTGGGGGCGTCCGGCCGCCTCCTTGGAGCGGGCGATGTCGGCGAGAGAGGCCACCATGAGGTCCACGCCGAAGACGTGGAACTCGACGGCATCGGCAGAGAGATCCTCGTAGCCGGAAGTCCCGGACGGCATGAACGCGATGTCGATGCGGCCGGCATCGGTGACCAGGTTCCACATATGGGCGCGTGCCAGGGTGGTCGCCGAGCAGTCGAACTCCAGACCCTCGGGGACTCCGTCGGTGTAGACGCGAGCCCCCAGCTCTGTGAGCGCCGCGGCGAGGCGCTCCAGGTTCTCCCCGTCGCTCGCCGGCGTGATGTCGGCGTCTGCGGTGAGGCGGGGAAATCCTTGAAGCCGCGCCGCCAGGGCGCCGATGAGCACGTAGCGGACGTCGTGGGCCGCCAGGGTGCGAATGATCCGCTCCGGGTCCAGCGGCGCAACACCCCGCCCAGGAACACCGCCCTCATGATCTGGCCGCCTCGGCATCGCGCCTCAACTCCTGCGGGCCGCGGCCTCGAGTCGACTGAAGTTCCGCACTTCCACGAGCCTCTCCTCGGGTGTCATGGCGAGAATCCGCTCCACGTCGTCTAGCATGTGACTGTCCACCACCACTGCGGGCACGAGCTCGCACGTCACCTCGAGTCCG
Source organism: Gemmatimonadota bacterium (assembly GCA_050114675.1). Taxonomy (GTDB): domain Bacteria; phylum Gemmatimonadota; class Gemmatimonadetes; order Longimicrobiales; family Gaopeijiaceae; genus SZUA-318. Next base: position 1,697 of record JASFRY010000268.1, read on the forward strand.
ACGGCAGCGAGCAGGCCCCTCAAGGTCTCGGTGCCCGGATCGGTGCGCCCCAGCTCGATGCGGGCCACCACAGATTGGGAGGTGTGTGCGCGCGCAGCCATGGCTCGCTGGGACAAGCCGGACCGGCGTCTGGCTTCGTGTAGAAGCGTGGACGGGGAGAGAGGGTGGGACATGGAAGATGATAGCTAATGAGCTATCGCCGGGGAAGGGAGCGCCCTTCCCGAGAACCTGCCCCCGGGGCGCCCCTCCACGCGCCAATGGCGGAAACCTGCTCCTTCCGGCATCTTCCGAACTCCGACGCGACCCTCCACCCCCCACCCTTTTGGCCACGAGACCTCCCGCTCGCAAGGTCCGGTCGTTCGACCGGCGCATCGTCGAAGGCCCCCTCCCGGCGGCCGTCTGGCGGTTGGCGTGGCCCACCATGCTCCAGAACGTCATCGGCGGCCTTCAGGGCGTCATCGACCACGTCATGGTGGGGCACTACGTGGGCTTCACGGGCAACGCCGCGATCGGGGTGTCGTGGCAGATCTTCCTGGTGGTCATCGTCTTCATCTCGTCGGTGTTCACGGGGATGGGTGTGCTGGTGGCACGCTTCACCGGGCAGGACGACGTCGAAAAGGTGAACCGGACCGTCTACCAGGCGTTCATCACGGCGGCGGTGCTGTCGGTGGGGCTCATGGCGCCGCTGGGGTATTTTCTTGCGCCCAAGCTGCTGAACCTGGTGAATGCCGCCCCGGAGGTGCAAGCCGAGGCGCTGCCGTACCTGCGCATCATGTTCGTGTTCAGCTTCGGCATGCTGATGTTCTTCATGACCGGGGGCGCGTTCCGCTCGGCGGGTGACGCCCAGACGCCGCTGCGCCTGGGCGTGATCCTCACCGTACTGAACATCATCCTGAACGTCATCTTCATCCGGGGGCTCGGGCCCATCCCCGCGTTCGGGACCACCGGCGCGGCCATGGGCACCGTCATCGCCGGCGGCGTCGTGAGCGTCATCGTCCTGGCGCTCCTGCTGTCGGGGAAGGCGGTGGTGGCGTTCCGGGGGCTCACGTCGTGGCGGCCCGACCTGGGCATCATCCGGGAGCTTTTCCGCTTCGGCCTCCCCACGGGCATCCAGGGTGTGGCCATGAACCTGGGCGGGGTCTTCCTGCTGCGCTTCATCGGCTCGCTGCAGCAGAGCGCCGAGGCGCAGGCGGTCTATGCCGTGAGCTACACCGAGCTGTTCTCCTTCATCACCTGGACGTCGGTGGGCCTCATGGGCGCCACGGCGGCCGTGGCGGGACAGAACCTGGGCGCCAACAAGCCCGAGCGCTCGGTCCAGGCCGTGCACGTTGCGGCGCGCATCGGATTGGGTGTGGCCGCGGTCATCGGCGTCCTCTTCCTCCTCATCCCCCGGGCCCTCCTCGGGGTGTTCGGCATGGAGGAGGCGGAGCTGATCCAGCTGGGGGTGCAGCTTTTACGCTACCTCAGCATTTCGGGGCTGTTCATCACCGTGGCGCTCACCTACACCGGCGGGCTCCAGGGGACGGGGGACACCAAGAGCCCCCTCTACATCTCCATCATCTCCCAGGTGGTGATCCCCCTGGGGTGGTGCGCCGTCATCCAGGCGACCCGCGGCCTGCGCCCCGCCGACATCTGGCTCGCCATCGTGCTGGGCCACGCCGCACGCTGTATTCTGAGCGTGGCGCGCTTCCGCCAGGGGAAGTGGCGGGACATCCAGGTGGACATCGCGCCGGCCCGAAGCTGACCGCGCGGACGTGGTCGGCCCGGCGCCGACGGCGCACGACGCCCGGGCAAGGGCTCCGGGCGCCACGCTCTCGGCTCAGGGCTCCCGGCGCCGCGCTGTCGGATCAGGGTCCTCGGCCCGGGGCCGGCGCCACGTGCCGAAGCCCGCGGTCCTGAATACACAACCGAAGACCCAACGACGGGAGGCATCCCATGGCCAGGCAGTACTGGCTCATGAAGTCCGAGCCCGACGTCTACTCCCTCGACGACCTGGAGCGCGACGGCTCCACCATGTGGGACGGCGTACGGAACTACAAAGCCCGCAACAACATGCAGGCCATGAATGTGGGCGACGAGGTGCTGTACTACCACAGCAATGCCAGGCCGCCGGGCGTGGTGGGCATCGCCCGGGTGTGCCGGGAGGCGTATCCCGATCCCACCCAGTTCGACAAGAAGAGCAAGTACCACGACGCCAAGTCCACCAAGGACGACCCCCGCTGGTGGCTCGTGGACATCGAGTACGTGGCGCACCTGCCCAACATGGTGAGCCTGGAAGATGTCAAGAACGAAGAGGCCCTCGCCGACATGGAGCTGGTGCGCTACGCACGGCTCTCGGTCCAGTCGGTGAAGAAGGCCGAGTTCGAACGCGTCAAGAAGATGGGAGGCATGAAATGAGACGTGCGCTCTCGGGAGCGGTGCTCCTCGTCGCGGCCGCCATGGCCGCGCCCGGGCCCGTGGGTGCCCAGACACTGGCGGAGAACGACCCGGTCCTCCGCCAGATCTGGGACCAGGCCATGGACAACTCGCACATCGAGACCATGGCGCAGGTGCTCCTGGATTCCATCGGACCCCGCCTGGTGGCGTCGCCCGAGGGGGACAACGCCCAGGCCTGGGCCCAGGCGCTGCTGAAGAGCTGGGGCGTGGACGCCGAGCTCCAGCAATACGGCACCTGGGAGGGATGGGCCCGGGGCATCAGCCATATCGACCTGGTGGCCCCGCGCATCCGCTCGCTGGAGGGCCGCACGCTGGCGTGGAGCCCGGGCACGGGCGGCGAGCCCCTGGAGGGCGAGGTGGTCGCCCTGCCGCCCATGGCCAGCGCCGCCGACTTCGAGGCCTTCCTGCCCCGGGTGAAGGGAAAGTACGTGCTCATCTCCTTTCCCGAGCCCACCTGCCGGCCCGACGACCAGTGGCGGGAGTACGCCACCCCCGCGTCGTTCGAGAAGATGACGGAGGAGCGGGAGGAGGCCCGGCGCGCCTGGAACGAGAGCATCGAGGCCACCGGCTTCGGAGGACGGGGCGAGCTGCCCCGCCGCCTCGAGGCCGCCGGAGCCCTGGGCATCGTCAGCAGCACCTGGAGCGGCGCCTACGGCACCACCCGGGTGTTCAACGCCTACACCCGCCAGATCCCCACCTTCGAGCTGGGCTGCGAGGACTACGGGCTCGTCTACCGGCTGTGGAAGAACGACCAGGGCCCCCGCCTCCGCCTCACCGCCGAGTCGGAGAACCTGGGGGAGCGGCCCGTCTTCAACGTCGTCGGCACGATCCGCGGAAGCGAGCTCCCCGACGAATACGTCATCCTGTCGGCCCACTTCGACTCGTGGGAGGGCGGCTCCGGCGCAACGGACAACGGCACCGGCTCGCTCCTCATGCTGGAGGCCATGCGCATCCTCCGCGAGGTGTACCCCAACCCGAAGCGTACCATCGTGATCGGGCTGTGGAACAGCGAAGAGCAGGGGCTCAACGGCTCCCACGCCTTCGTGGAGGACCACCCGGAGATCGTCCAGAACCTCCAGGCCCTCTTCAACCAGGACAACGGGACGGGGCGCATCGTGCGCATGACGGCGTCGGGCTTCGTGGACGCCGGCGAGTCGCTGGCCCGCTGGCTCTCCGAGGTGCCGGCCGAGGTGACGGGAGGCATCGATCTCCAAGTGCCCGGCATGCCGTCGGGCGGCGGCACCGACTACGCGTCGTTCGTGTGCGCCGGGGCGCCGGGCTTCAACCTGGGCGCCCTCAACTGGGGCTACTTCGACCACACCTGGCACACCCAGCGGGACACCTTCGACAAGCTGGTCTTCGACGACATGAAGAACAACGCGGTCCTGGTGGCGTCGCTGGCGTACCTCGCGTCGGAGGACCCGCAGCGCGTGGGGCGCACCGAGCGCACCGTCTTCCCTGTGGATCCGCGCACCGGGGCGCAGGGCTCCTGGCCTGCGTGCAATCCGGCGACGCGGAAGTCGTCGGACAGCGAGCGGATGCAGTAGCGCAGCAGACGAGCCGCCGGGAAGGGGGGGCGCCGATTCGGCGTCCCCCGGTCCGGCGTCCCGGGTCCGTTGCCGGCCGGGAACACGACTCGACGGGAACGCTTCTTGCACGTTCAAGGAGGGGTAGAGCCGGAGCGCTCAAAGGCTGACGACAGCCCCCATCCTCGACGCCGTGCCAGAACACACATCCAACGGATCCGCATCGGTCTCCGGGGTGGCCTTCAAGCGTTTCGCCCCGGGGACCGAAGCGATCCACGTTCCCACCACCTCGCGCCGGGCCGCCCTGGCGGGTCTGTCCCTCCTCACGGCCTGCCGTCCCGAGGTGGTGCGCGCCCAGAAGCGGGCGTGGAGGATCACCTCCCTCCTGGGCCCCAGGGCCCTGCGGGGGCGCGCCGCGCCGTGGTCCCCTCCCCTGGGCAGCGAGGCGTGGTCCTTCCTGCTCGCGACGTGGCAGAGGGAGGCGGGAGACTTCGACAGCCTGGCGGTGTCGGAGCGTGAGACCGAGGAAGGGGTCCTCCGCATCGTTCTGCTCCGGGAGGGGGAGCCCGTGGCGCTGGCCAAGGCATACGCACCGGGCCACGCCGATCCGCTCCGCGAGGCGCTGGCGCTGCGCCTCCTGACCGCGTCGCGCCCGCGGAACTTCCGGGTGCCCCGCGTCCTGGGTCAGGGGGAGAGCGGGGGATGGGTCTACCTCCTCACCCGTCCGTTGCCGCCGCGCATC
>JASFRY010000269.1:0-6383 GCA_050114675.1 Gemmatimonadota bacterium
AAGCTCCTCGCAGAGCTGGACCTGGCGGAGGGAAGCCCGCTCCGGACGTGGATCCAGGGCGTGTTCGACGAGCCCCTGGGGTATATGCCCGAAAGCACCGACGCGTCCGTCCAGGAGATCCTCACCTTCCATGAGCGGGAAGGATGGTTCGTCGTGGATCAGGGACCCGGCGTCGGTCCGTCACGCCGTGTGGAGATGCACCGGAGTGGAGTCCTTCGTCAGCTCCATGCCGCCTCGTTCCTCGGCATCACCATGATCAACCTCGTGGAGCGTCCGTAGGGACGGGCAGTCGATCCGCGGGCTCATGGAGGACGCGTCCAACGGGCACCCCGTGTCCATGGCGGGCGTCTATCTCCTGGACCGGGAGCGGAACCGCATCGTCGTCGCCATGGCCGACTCCGCGGGGCGGTACGCCCTCTCGGCCGCCGCGGTCAGCCCTCCCGGAGGATGGCCGCCGGATCCATGCGTCCCACCCGGGCCGCAGGAAGGAAGCTCGCCACCGCGGCCAGAAGGGCCAGGACCCCCACGAGCCCCACCAGGGTGGCCGGGTCGTAGGGCACGATACCCCACACCAGGCTGACCATGACCCTGGACTCGGCCACGGACACCACGCCGCCGACCAGCAGGCCAAGGAGCGTGAGGCGGATCCCGGGCAGGGCAGCGGCCCAGACGGCACCGCGCGGCGTGGACCCCAGGGCCATGCGGAGTCCCATCTCGGTCCTGCGCTGCACCACCTCGTGCGCCACGATGCCGTAGAGGCCGATCCCGGCCAGCAGGAGGGCGAAGGCGGCCACGGCGATGAGGAAGGTGGCCTCGAAGCGGGGCCGCGCGAAGGCCTCGCTCATGATGTCCCGGAGCCAGGCCACCCTGGCGGTGGGGAGGTCCGGGTCCACGCTCCGGAAGACCCGGAGGACCTCACCGGGAAGCTCCGGGGCTGCGGACGCCCGGCTCCGGACGACCCAACTCGGGGAGAACCACACGTGCACGAGCTGGAGGGAGCTGTCGCCGAGTTGAGCGGCGGAGAGGTAGAGGGTGGGCGTCTCCCATACGGGCTGGGAGGTATCACCCCACCCGGCGGCCTGCTGCACGTTGCCCACGACACCCACGACCTCCAGGCCGCCCTTGCCGGCGAATCCCATGGCGAGGCGCCTGCCCAGCGCCGTCCCACCCCGGAGATAGGCGTCCACGAAGGCCTGGTTCGCCACGGCGACCACGGGCGCGCCCTGGCGGTCGGCGTCCTCGATGGTGCGGCCGCGAAGGAGGGGGATGTCCAGCGTCTTGAAGAAGCCCGGCGTCACGTAGACCGCGTTGGTGACCGACGTCCCCTGCTCCTCATCGGGTATGCTGAACCCCAGATTCAGAGGACGCTCATAGGGGAGGGTGAGCGCCACGGCCGCCGAGGTGACCCCGGGGATCCGGCGGAGAGCGTCCAGGCTCTCACGGAAGAGCTGCTCGACGCTCTGCGCATCGGCGTAGCGCGCGTCGTCCAGGGAGAACTGCACGGTGAGCACGTCTCCCGGATCGAAGCCCGGGTCCAGGCCCTGCAGGTGCCCATAGCTCCGGACCAGGAGGCCCGCAGCGAAGAGAAGCGCGGTGACCATGGCCACCTGGCCGACCAGGAGGGCCTTGCGCAGGAGATGGCTTCCGCCGCCCACCACGCCCCGAGCGCCACCCGCCAGCACCCGGCTGGCGCCGGATCGCGTGACCCGGAGCAGCGGTGTGAGGCCGAAGAGAAGGGTGGCAAGCACGGTGAGGCCCACGGTGGCCCCGAGGGCCTGGGCGTTCATCCCGATGTCCTGCCAGAGGGAGAAGTGGGTCCGGACGATCCCCTGGAGCCCCTCCAGGGTCAGGTAGGCCATCCCCAGTCCCAGGACGCCCCCCAGCACGCCCAGGACGAGATTCTCGGTGGCGATCTGCCGACCCAGTGCCCCCGTACCTCCCCCCAGCGCCTGGCGGGTGGCCATCTCTGCCTGGCGTGAGAGGGAACGGGCAATCTGGAGGCCGGCCAGATTGGCGCACCCGACCACCACCATGAGGCCGATGGCACCCAGAAGGATGAGCAGCGGGAGACGTACGGTGGCGGACCACGCCTGGTCCAGCGGCACCAGACCGAATCGGCGCTCCGGCGCACCCTCGGCGGTCGACGGCGGGGGCTCGATGGACGCCATGCGGGCATCGGCCTCGTCGAGGCTCATCCCCTGGGGGAACCGCACGAGCACGGCGTAGTTGGAGCCGCCCCCCTCTCCGGTGCGCGAGGCCCTCAGGGGCGTCCAGACGTCGGCGCTGCCCGGGCTGGAAAAGCCGGCGGGCATGACCCCGACCACCGTGTGGGTCTCCCCCTTGAGCCGGATGCTCTTGCCTACGATGTCGGGGTCGGCACCGAACGTCCTCGCCCACAGATCGTGGCTCAGGATGGCCACGGGGGGCCCGTCGGGGGCGTCCTCCGCGGCGTCGAACTCCCGGCCAAGCACGGGGGGCACGCCGAGCACGGAGAAGTAGCCGGCACCCACGCGCTGCTGCTGAACGAAGGCCGCGGCCCGATCCGTCGCCAGGTTCACGCCCCGCACCCATCCCGAGTACACGGCGCGCTCCAGCGGTGCGCCCTCGTCCCGGATCCGCTCCCAGGCGCGCCCGTCCACCGCCGTATTGGCAGGACTCTTGCCCCGGGAAGGCATATAGAGCGTTGCCTGGGCCAGGTGATCCGGATGGGGATAGGGGAGGGGACGCCACAGCACGGCGTTCACCACGCTGAATACCGCCGCCCCCAGACCGATGCACAGGGCGAGCGTGAGCACGGAGGTGCCGAAGAAGACCGGGCTGCGGGCCATCCCCCGGATCGCGAAGCGGACGTTCCGCACCGCCTCGTCCAGGAGCCTCAGACCCCGCTCCTCACGACTCCGGGCCTTGGCCCGCTCCACGCTTCCGAATCGTCTCCGGGCCTCCCGTCTCGCCTCTCGTGGGTCCATCCCCCGCCGTACCAGGTCCTCGGTGAGGCGTTCGATGTGGAAGGCCATCTCCTCGTCGAGCTCGGGGTCCAGCCGGTTGGCGCTCAGGAGGGCGCGGATTCGGGCGCGAAGACGATGGAACATGGCTCAGGCCTCGCTGGGTCGGGCGTCCAGAACGTTGGAAACGGCGGCCACCATGCGGGCCCACCGGTCCGTCTCTCCCTCCAGGCGGCCGTGCCCCGCCGCGGTGAGCTCGTAGAACTTGGCCCGCCGTCCGTTGTCCGAGACGCCCCACTCCGAGGCGATCATCCCCCGGGCCTCCAGGCGTCCCAGCGCGGGGTACAGCGATCCCTGCTCCAGGCTCAGCAGCCCCTTGGACGTAGCCTCGATCCTGAGGAGCACGCCGTATCCGTGGGTAGCGCCGAGGGAGAGCGCCTTGAGGATGAGCATGTCCAGAGTGCCGGGGAGGAGCTCCTTGGTGATGAGCACGCGAGACCTCGAGGTCGGGTGTGGACGGAAGCCCCGGGGCGCAGTGCGCGCCGGATCGGCGACGCCGTGCGGAGCGTTTCCTAGACTCCCTAGGAGGGTAACGAATCTCTCCTAGCTTGGCTAGGAGACGTCAGGACGCCACCTTCACCGCGGCACGGGCAAGGACGAGAAAGAGCGTCTCAGCTCTTCCCGCGGCGGACCCGGACGACGCCCTCCTGGGCCGCGCTGGCCACCAGGTCACCCTCCCGGGTGAAGAAGGTCCCGCGGCTGAAGCCCCGGCCCCCTCCCGACGCGGGGCTGTCAATGACGTACAGCAGCCACGCGTCCATGCGGAACGGTCGATGGAACCAGAGGGCGTGGTCCAGGCTGGCGACCATGACGTCGTGGCCACGGACGTTCAGCCCATGGGGCCGGAGCGCCGCGCCGAGCAACCCGAAGTCCGACGCGTACGCCAGGATGGCCTGGTGGTGGAGCGGATCATCGTCCAGCTCGTCGATGGTGCGCATCCAATACATCTGGCCCGGTGCGCCGGGCTCGGGATCGAAGGGGTCGGCGGCGTCGACGGGTCGGATGTCCAGGGGCCGCTCCTGGGTGATGAGCCCCCGGACTTCCTCCGGAATGCGCTCCGCCTGCTCGCGTAGCTCCTCGAGCTCGGACCGGAAGTTCTCGGGACCCGGAACATCGGGCATCTGCAGCTGGTGGGAGACCCCCTCCTCGGGGCGGTGGAAGGACGCCGACATGTTGAAGATGGCGTTGCCGTGCTGGATCCCCGTGACCCGGCGGGTGGCGTAGCTGCGGCCGTCTCGGAGCCGGTCCACGAAGTAGACCACGGGCACGGAGAGATCACCCTCCAGGATGAAATAGCCGTGCAGGGAATGGGCGGGCCATTCGGCCTCCACGGTGTGGCGAGCGGCCACCAGCGCCTGGGCCAGGGCCTGACCGCCGTAGACCCGGCCGGTCCCGATGTCACGGTTCTGCCCCCGGTAGATGTTGAACTCGATGGGCTCCAGCTCGAGGAGATCCACGAGGCTGCTCGCACGCTCGGACATGATTCAGGCCTCCTTGGCCTCGGACAGGGATTCCAGGCAGGCGCGGTGCACCGCGTCGAGGAGCCCGGTGGCATGATCCGCGCCGGCGCCCAGGCCCAGGTACGGATCCATGACGGTGGAGCGCAGCACGACGAGCCCGCGCGAGCCTTCCGCCTTCCACGCGTCCACGGACACGCCCAGCTCCTCCAGCAGCGGATCCACGGCACCGTCGTACATGGGCGACAGAAAGCGGGTGCGGGTGATGATGTACTCGGGATGCGCACCGGGCGCGTTGAGGCTCATGCGGGCGTAGATCCCCTCGTTGAGCGCGTTGATCTGTTCCAGCGCAGTGAGGTCTTCGTGGGTGGCGATGTAGCACACGATGTTGATGTCGGGCTCGGGCAGGAGCACGAGACGGAACGGCGCGATGTCGCCGTCGCGAAGGGCACGGTAGACACGGCGCGCCCCCGCCACCGTGCGCGCCACCAGGTGGCCGTACCCCCGCTCGTCCAGGGGGAGCACCTTGTGGCTCAGCCATACGGCTGCCGCTGCGGCGCCGGGCTTGCTCCCCTCGAAGATGTACTTGCCAAGAAAGAGGTCCTCTCCTTCGTCTGCGCCCCGCGCCGGCGTCAGGTAGGGCGGGTCGATGCTCACCAACGCCCGGGCCCTTCGGTCCCTGAGGAGGAACGCCCCGGCGGGATACGGTACGTAGCCCAGCTTGTGGGGATCGATGGTGATGGAGTCGGTCAGCGCCTGGGCTTCCATGGAGCGCACCCACGCGTCGCTGGGCCAGTCCATGCCCGTCTGGTCCCGGATCTCTTCGCCGGTGCGCCGGCGCCCGTCGGCGCCGCGGGTCACCGCCGTGGCGTAGCCGCCGTAGGCGGCATCGGAATGGAGGTGGAACGTCGTGCCCAGCTCGCGGCGGGCCCGCTCCCGCACCTCCACCACCCGGTCCAGCCGGTCCACGGCGCTCTCTTCGGTCGTTCCGTTCACCGTGACGCAGGCCAGGATGGGCGTGCGGCTCTCGGCCAGGCGCGCCACCGTGTCCCACAGGGCGTCGGGATCGATTCGGAAGCGGGTGTCCACGGGGACGTAGACCAGCTGGTTCGAGCCGATCCCAAGGGCGCGGACGATCTTCTCCCACGAGTAATGCGCCGTGGCGGATACGATCACCACGCCCGGGGGGAGGGGATCGGAGAAGGCCGCGGCAATGCGCCGGTAGTACTCCTGGTAGCCCTGCGCCTGCAGGGAGTGCTCGCTCAGGGCGCTCCGCACCTCGCCCGGCGATGCCGACGCCCACAGGCGCTCCCAAAGGTCCAGCGCCGCCCCGTTCGAGATGTTCAGGAGCTCCCAGAGATCCAGGCTCCGCAAGGGCACCGAGCTTCCGTCGGGGAGCGCCACGTCCAGCTCCACAGCCAGCGTGCCCGCAGCGCCGTACGCCGCCAGGGGGAAGTACAGGAGGTTCCGGGCCACCCAGATGGACTGGAGGTTGGCCACGGTGCCCCCACTGGTGAGGTGCCCCCAGCTCCGCGCGGCGTCGTACCCCACCATCTCGGCGAGCTGCCGGGCCACCGTGAGCTCGATGCGCGTCGTGACCGGCGAACCCTCCACCGCCACATTGTTGGGGTTGAACAGCATCGCCGCGAAGTAGCCGATCTGGCTGGCAATGGTCTGCTCGTAGTTCATGTGCCCCTTGTAGCGGCCGCTGAAGAAGGGCACCCCCTGCTTCAGCTCAGCCAGAAGACCCAGGAGCTCCTGGGTCAGAACCGCCACCGCCTCTTCGTAGCCTTCGGTCCGCTTGTCGGCCTCGGCGATGGTGAACCCGTCCTCCGGGTGGTGGTTGCGCCGCCAGAACACGTGGTCGCGGAGGGCCTCCGTGACCAGACGCTCCAGGAGCTCGGCGTTCTCGGCGCGGGGCCCG
>JASFRY010000270.1:0-6369 GCA_050114675.1 Gemmatimonadota bacterium
ATCCGAACCCCTCCTTGAGACGGCGGTTCGCCAGCACGGGGCGATAGCGGAGGAAGTCCACCTGCTCGGGGCCGTAGCGCGTGAGCCCCAGGGTACGGAGGGCCCCCAGGGCGAGGGTGAGGAGCCAGGCGGGGAGCGGCAGGTACGGCTTGCCCATGCGGCGAGCCAGCTCCCGCATGGGGAGGGCGCCGTCGCCGGCGAGGTTGTAGATCCCCCCCTCGGGCTCGCGGATGCCCTTCAATACACAGGCCACCACGTCCTCGTCCCACACGAAGACGAAGGGACACGGGGAGCCCTCCACACCCAGGAGCACGGGCTTCTCGAAGAGCGCCGTGATCTGGTTGGCCACGCCCTTCCCGAGGATGGTCCCGGGCCGGAAGACGAGCTGGACCAGCTCGGGATGGTCCCCCCGGGCCTGCGCCAGCATCTCCTCGACCAGTCGTTTGTGGCGTGCGTAGGCGAAGCGCTCGTGTCCGCGGATCGCGTCCTCCTCGTCGAGCCATTCCGGATTGTCTCTGTGGTAGCCGTAGGCCGCTCCGCTGGTGGTGACGATGAGCTTGTGGACGCCCCGGCCCAGGCACGCGTTTAGGACGTTGCGCGTACCCTCCACGTCCACCTGGTAGGCCAGCTCCGGGGTGCTCCCGGGGGGCGGCGTCACGATGGAGGCCAGGTGCACGACCGTGTCCACGGCGTAGCGCTCCAGAAGCCCGTCGATGCGCGCTGCGTCGCGGACGTCGCACGCCTCCCATAGCACGGAGCCCGAGCCCCCCTGCTCCTCCGGCAGCCGGACATCGGTGGCCACGGCCAACGCCACTCCGTCCTCTTCGGCCAGGGCCCGCATCAGCTTGCTCCCCAGGTAGCCCGAGGCTCCGGTGACCAGGACCCGCCGGCCGTCGCTCACGCAGCCTCCTCCTGGGCCCGGCCCACCCCGGCGGCGCCGGTCCGGCGGTCCACCACGTTCCACAGCCCTGCCACGGTGAGACCGGCCACAATGTGCCACACGCCCCACCACGCCGTGACCAGCGCCATCCCGCCCAGCCCGGCGAAGAAGGTGAAGACGAGGGTGAGCCCCAGCCCCGAGTTCTGGATCCCCACCTCGATGGACACGGCCCGGGCGTCCCGTCCCGGGAGGCCCACGGCCCGGGCGGCGCCGTAGCCCAGCGTCAGCGCCGCGGCGTTGTGCAGCGCCACCACACCCATGACCACCCCCACGTACGCCAGGAAGTCGTCCCAGTTGTGGTAGAGGGCCAACCCCACGATGGCGGCGAAGAAGAGGAGGGAGAGGGCCTTCATGGGACGCCGGATGCGCGCGGCGAAGGCTGGCCGCCGTGCGGCCACGGTCATCCCCACCACCAGGGGAACGCCCAGGATGGTGAAGATGGTGGCCAGGAGGCTGAGGGGATCCAGGCTGACGCTCCGCAGGATGGCCGCGGTGCGGGGGTTGAGCCCACCCCAGAAGGTGAGGTTGAGGGGCGTCATGATCACGGCCGCAGCGGTGGACACCGCCGTCATCCCAATGGAGAGAGCCGTGTTACCCCGGGCCAGATGGGTGATGACGTTGGAGATGTTCCCGCCCGGGCACGCCGCCACCAGGATCATTCCCAGGGCGATGCTCGGCCGGAGGTCCAGCACCATGGTCAGGGCCCAGGTGGCGGCCGGCAGGAGCACGAACTGGGTCACCAACCCGATGCCGGCGCCCAGGGGATGGCGCGCCACGCGGCGGAAGTCGTCCACGGAGAGGTCCAGGGCCACGCCGAACATGACCAGCCCCAGGACCAGGTTCAGCGCGACCAGGGTCCCGGGGTCGAAGGCCAGGCGGACGGTGTCCACGTCGCTCAAGGGGTCGGCCCCCCGTCGCGCCGGATCCTCACCCCTTGGGCTCCTGGTGCATGTCCTTGAAGTGCTTGAGGCTGGGCGCCCACATGTGGGCGACCGGGTCCACGTCCACGTGGACCACCGCGCATCGCCCGGCGTCCGAGGCCCGGCGCAGGGCCGGCTCCAGCTCGTCGGGATCCGACACCCGCTCTCCGTGGGCCCCCATGCTCTCGGCCAGCTTGTGGAACTCGATCTCCGAGAAGTCGGTGTTGATGGTCTCCTCGGGCCCCAGCGATTTCATGAGGAGGGTCTTGAAGGGTCGCATCTGGAACTGCTGGGTCATCTTCACCATGCCCCACTGCTTGTCGCACAGCACGACGTAGATCACGGGCAGCCCGCAGCGTACCGCCGTCTCCACCTCCTGGGGATGGAAGCCCATGGCCCCGTCGCCGATGATGCAGTACACCCGGCGGTCCGGGTGCGCCACCTGGGCGCCCAGCGCCTGTCCCACCCCGGCGCCCAGCATCCCCATCTTGGGCGTGGTGACGACGGTATTGGGCGTGCGCACCTCATGGTAGAAGTTGGCCCACACCGCCGTGTTGCCCCCGTCGATGACGAGAATGGCGTCATCTCCGAAGACCCGCTGGCACGCCGGCGCCACCCGGGCCGGGTGCACCCCCTCCACCGACTTGCCCAGGTTCTTGTCGAGCTCTGCCCGGGACTTGGCCATCTGGGCGCGGTAGGCCGACACCCTGGATCTGCGCGCCTCGGCACCCGTGGATGGGCGCGCCGCCAGCTCGTCGCGGAGCGCCGCCAGGAAGGCACGGACGTCCGCCTGGACCCCCAGGGTCATGGCCTTGTTCATCCCCAGGATCTCCTCGTCCACGTCCACATGGATCAGGTCCTGGGTGGCGGCCCAGTTCGGCGGCTTGCCCCACCAGTCGGTCTCTCCCAGACGCGTGCCCAGGGCGAGCACCACGTCGGCGTCGCTGCGGACGGTGTTGTTCACCTCCACGTGCACCATGGGGACGGAGAGCTCGTGGGTCTCGCGCATGGCCGACCGGCCCGCCCAGCTGGTGGTGACCGGGGCGTGCAGGAGCTCGGCCACGGCCACCAGCTCGTCCCACGCCCGGGCGGCCAGGACGCCGTTCCCGGCATGGATCACCGGTCGGCTCGCCCCCACGAGGAGATCCGCGCTCCGCGCGACCAGCTCGGGATCCGGCTTCAGGGGTGTGGTGCGTCGGTACGCCGCCGGAGGTCTCAGGTCCAGCGCGTCGGGCTTGAACGTCCCGTTCATGACGTTCTCGGGCACGTCCAGATGGACCACGCCGGGCCGGCCCCGGTAGCTGATGCGCAGGGCGCGGCGCGCGAGCTCGGGGATGCGCTCGAAGGTCGAAGCGCTCCCGGACCACTTGGTCATGGGCCGGGTGACGGCCACCTGGTTGAAGTACTGATAGGCTCCGCCCCGGTCGGGGTAGGTGATCCCCGCGCGCCGCGAGCTGGTGACGAGGAGGACCCGGTTCCCCTCCCCGTTCTCCACCGCGACGCCGGGAAGCACATTCGCGACCCCCGGTCCGTTGCTGGCCATGCAGACGCCCAGCTTGCCGGTGAGGCGGGCGTACGCGCCCGCCATGTGGGCGGCGCTGGTCTCGTGGCGTGGACCCACCAGAGCGATGCCGTGCTCCCTCAGGGCCGCGTAGAATCCGAAGTAGGTCCCGTCGATGATGCCGAAGACGACCTCTACCCCCTCCTCGGCCAGCATGGCCGCGAGGAGGCCTCCTCCCGTGATGGATGGCATGACGCGTCGACGATGCAGGTGGATGCGGGCGGAGCCCATGGCTCCGTGGCGGGAGGCGGTCAATGTACGACGAGGGCGGCGCGCCGGCAGCGCGCCGCCCTCGTTCTTGTCATGTCCGGAGATCCAATGGCCCCTCATGGGACCATGGCATCAACCTCTTCCGGCAGCCCTACCAGTCGGGGCTCTCCTCCTCCTCCAGCCGCTTCATGGCCTCGTCGAGACGGGCCCGGTCCTCGTCCGACAGGTCCGTCACGGGGGCCACTTCCTCCTTGTCTCGGGCACCACCCCTGATCACGAGACCCACGAAGATCCCGGCGGTGATGATGGCGATGGACGGAAGGAGGTAGCCCACCAGGTTGAAGCCCTCGGCAGGCGGCGACACGAGCACCGTGGGGCCGAAGTCGGCCACGAATCCGGCCTCGACGGCTTCGGGCGTCTTGCCGGCCTCGAGCTCGCGCTTGATGCGCTGGGACCACTCGGGCGACGTGCCGCACTGCATCTGGTACTGGCATCGGTGCACGTCCAGGCCACATCCGCAATTGCAGCGGATGTCCTCCTCGACCTTGAGGTACTTCTTGCCGAACTCACCCTCGTGGTAGTGACCCGGATGCTGTTTGATCTGGGTCGCGGCTGCCGCCTCCAGGACGGGCGCCGTGGGTGCATCGGCGGGTACGGCCAGGACGGCGGAACCGGTGACGGGGGCGGCGGTCGCCAGCATGGAGGCGGCGACCATCTGGGCCAGAATGGGCAGGCTGCTCACGATGGTACCTGTGTTTCGCGGGACTTCGAGGAAGCGTCGGACGATTGAATGACGCGTCACCAATCTAGAACAATTCCGGTTGTTCAGTTACCCCTGGCGCCTCCGTCGGGGTCCCGCGGATCGGCGGCGCCGAGACGGTCGCCGGTCTCGGGGTCGATCATGATGCAGTTGGCCACACCCTGGCTGCCCCCGACGCTGACCGTGTGGCCCATGGCCTCCAGCTGCTGCACCGTGGCGTCGCTCACGCCGCCCTCCTCGATCCGGATGCGGTCGGGGAGCCACTGGTGGTGGATCCGCTTGGCGTTCACCGCCTGTTGGATGTTCATGTGGAAGTCGACGACGTTCAGGATCACCTGGAGCACCGTGTTGATGATGGTCCGCCCCCCCGGGCTCCCCACCACCGCCACCAGCTTCCCGTCCTTGGCCAGGATGCTGGGGCTCATGGACGAGAGCATGCGCTGCTCCGGCCGCGCCAGGTTGGGCCGGGTCCCGATGAGGCCGCGCTCGTCGGTGATGCCGGGCCCGGCGTTGAAGTCGCCCATCTCGTTGTTGAGGAGGAAGCCGGCCCCGGGGACCACGATCTTGGAGCCGTAGCCCTGCTCCAGCGTGTAGGTCACGGACACGGCCATCCCGTTGCCGTCCACCACCGAGTAGTGGGTGGTCTGGGGGCTCTCGTAGCCCTGCGCCACGTCCGAGGGCGCGGACACAGACGCCTTGTCGTCGCGGATGGTGGCCCGAAGCTCGGCGGCGTGCGCCGGGCTGGTGAGCATGTGTACCGGCACGTCCACGAAGTCCACGTCGGCCAGGTACTCGGCCCGGTCGCGGAAGGCCCGGCGCATGGCCTCGGCCAGATGATGCACGTACGGGGCCGTGTTGTGGCCCATGGCGGCCAGGTCGTAGCCCTCCAGGATGTTGAGCATCTCCACGATGGCCACGCCCCCCGAGCTGGGCGGCGGCATGCTGATGACGTCGTAGCCCCGGTAGCTGCCGCGGATGGGCACCCGCTCCTTGGCGTTGTACAGCTCCAGGTCGGCCTCGGTGATGAGCCCTCCGCCCCGCTTCATCTCCTGGGCGATGAGCCGCGCCGTCTCGCCCCGGTAGAAGCCATCCCGGCGGTTGAGCATGATGCGCTGGAGCGTCTTGGCCAGATCGGGCTGCTTGAAGACCTCGCCCGCCTGGTAGGGCGTGCCGTTCTTCGAGAAGGCGGCGATGGTGGCGGGATACTCCTTTGCGTTTTCCAGGAGGTACTGGAAGGAGCGGGCCTGGCGCTCGCTGAGCTCGAAGCCGTCCTGGGCCAGGACCACCGAGGGGTACACGATCCGTTCCCAGTTGAGAGCCCCGTACAGGCGGTGGGCCTTGTCGAAGCCCGCCACGGTGCCCGGCACACCCACCGACGCGTAGCTGTTGTGGTGGATGTCGTAGGAGTAGTCGCCGTTCTCGTCCAGCCACATCTGGGGACTGGCCGCCAGGGGCGCCTTCTCCCGGAAGTCGATGGCGGTGGTCGTGCCGTTGGGGAAGCGGATCACCATGAAGCCACCGCCCCCGATGTTGCCTGCAGAGGAGTGCGTGACCGCCAGGGCGAAACCCGTGGCGATGGCCGCGTCCACCGCGTTGCCGCCGGCCGCCAGCACGTCGCGGCCCACTTCGCTGGCACGCCAATTCTGGGAGACCACCATCCCCGACGGCGCGCGCACCGGCTCGTTGGACTGGGTCGCCCTCGCCACCCTGTCCGCGGCGGGAGGAGCCGCCTGCGCCGGAGTGAGGGCCAGGAGGCCCGCCAGCAGGGGGAGGGCCAGGAGCTTGCGGAAGGGGGCGACGCGCGTGGGATTCATGGCCAGCGGTGTTCCAGGATGAGGGTGGGAGCGGGCTCGGCCCGTTCCGACGACCGGCACACAAGATCCCCGCTTCGTCTCCTTCGCGCCAGCGGCGATTGCCCCACAGCGTAGGGGCCCTACCTTTCCCGCGCCCGAGACGTACGCGGACTCTCCACAGCGAG
>JASFRY010000271.1:0-6362 GCA_050114675.1 Gemmatimonadota bacterium
ACGTCGTGGGATGTGGGGCCCACGGGCTTGTCCACGGGAAGCACGCCGTCCCGGGCGGCCCGGGTCACCCCTCCTCCTCCGGATCGGGCGCCGGCGCCTCCGGCTCTTCCCCCTCGTTCTCCTCGGGAAGGACCTCGTGGAGGATCTCCTCGATGCGCCGTGCGTGCTGCAGCGAGCGATCCTCCTGGAAGCGCAGCTCCGGGACCCTGCGCACGTGGAGCTCGCGGCCCATGAGCCGACGCAGGTAGGGCGCGGCGGCCTCCAGGCCTTCCAGGCTGGCGGCACGCTCCGCGTCGTCGCCCATCATGCGTACGTAGACCTTGGCCGACATGAGGTCGGCGGCGACGTCCACGCCCGTGACCGACACCATTCCGATGCGGGGATCGCGCACCTCGGTGCGCAGGAGCTCCGAGATCTCCCGCTTCAGCTGCTCGTTCAACCGTGCGAGTCGCTTCGATGGCATGTTGGGGCGCAGCGTCTCAGTGAAAGTCCCGGCGTGCCGACAGGATGACGGCCCGGCCGTTCTCATGCACGAGTCGGTCGGCCTTGTCCAGCACCGACTCGGCCAGGCGGCGGTCCGAGGCGACCAGCGCCACGGAGATCTCGGCGCGGGTGATCACGTCCTGGTCCCCGGTCTCGGCGACGGAGAGGCGGAAGCGGACCCGCAACCGATCTTTCAAGGAGCGGACCACCGACCGCTTTTCCTTGAGAGAGGCGCAACCGGGCAGGGAGAGCTGCCACGTCTGGGAGGCGACCACCATGGCGCGTGCCCGACGGGCGCGGGGCTCAGCCCGTGCTCGCTAGCGTCCTGGCGACCTCCTCCACCATGTAGCACTCGATGACATCGCCGACCTTGATGTCGTTGAAGTTCCCGATGCCGATTCCGCACTCGAAGCCCTCGCGGACCTCCTTGGCGTCGTCCTTGAAGCGCTTGAGCGAAGAGAGCTCGCCGTCGTAGACCACGATCCCGTCCCGGATGAGCCGGGCCCGACCCTTCCGGTCGATGCGGCCCTCGGTCACATAGCACCCGGCGATGGTCCCCACCTTGGAGATGCGGAAGATCTCCCGAACCTCGGCGGCACCGAGAATCGTCTCCTTCTTCTCGGGCGAGAGCATGCCCTCCATGGCGGCCCGTACGTCGTCCACGGCCTCGTAGATGACATCGTAGACCTGGATGTCCACTTCGGCCCGCTCGGCCTCCACCCGGGCCGCCGTCTGGGGACGCACGCGGAACCCGATGATGACGGCGCCGGCGGTCTGGGCCAGAAGCACGTCGGACTCGTTGATGGCACCGACGCCCCGGTGGATGATCTCCACCTGGACCTCCCGGGTGCTGAGCTGCTCCAGGGAGTCGGCCACGGCCTGCACCGAGCCGTCCACGTCGCCCTTGATGACCAGGGGCAGCGTGGCGGTCTTGCCTTCGGCCACCAGCTGGGAGAAGTCGCCGAGCTTGATGCCGCGCTCCCGGATGCGGAGCTGCTTCTCCCGATCCAGGCGCTGCCGGTTCTGGGCGATATCGGCTGCCCGGTCCGCGTCCATGACCTGGAAGACGTCACCCGCCTGGGGAACACCTCCGGCGCCCAGGACCTGGACCGGCATCCCGGGCCCCACGGAGTCCACCGCGTTGCCGCGCTCGTCCAGGAGCGCCCGCACGCGGCCATCGTACATGCCGCACAGGAAGGAGTCGCCCACGTTGAGCGTGCCTCTCTGGACCAGCGTGGACACCACGGGCCCCTTCCCCACATCCAACTGGGCCTCGATGACCGTGCCCTGGGCCTCCCGGTCCGGGTTGGCCTTGAGCTCCAGCATCTCGGCCTGGAGGAGGACCTTCTCCAACAGGTCATCGATGCCCTGACCCGTCTTGGCGGAGATCTCGGCGGCCAGCACGTCACCGCCGAAGTCCTCGGTCTGCACCGAATGCTGGAGCAGCTCCTGCTTCACCTTGGCCGCGTTGGCCGCCGGCAGGTCGATCTTGTTGATGGCCACCACCAGGGGCACGCCGGCATTGCGGGCATGGCTGATCGCCTCGATGGTCTGGGGCATCACCGAGTCGTCGGCGGCCACGATGAGGATGACCACGTCGGTGACGTCGGCGCCCCGGGCCCGCATGGCCGTAAAGGCCGCGTGGCCGGGCGTGTCCAGGAACGTGATGGAGCGCTTGTCGGGAAGCTGCACGTGGTAGGCACCGATGTGCTGGGTGATGCCACCCGCCTCTCCGGCCACCACGTTGGTCTTCCGGATGCTGTCGAGGAGAAGCGTCTTCCCGTGGTCCACGTGTCCCATGACCGTGACCACCGGAGGCCGGGGCTCCAGGCTCTCGGGTGGATCGACGTCCTCCTCTTCCTCCACCTCGGCGCCGTACTCCTCCTCCCGCACGGCCGTGAAGCCGAACTCGTCGAGAAGCATCTCGATCTGGTCGAAGTCCAGGCGCTGGTTGATGGTCACCATCAGGCCCAGGTTCTTGAACGCCGACCCGATGATCTCGGTGGACGATACATCCATGAGCTCCGCGAGCTCGGCCACCGTGAGGAACTCGTTGACGCGGACGGTCCTGGCCTCCCGCTCCTGCTCCTGGCGCTCCTCCTCCTGCTGGGCCTCCTGCTCCTCCCGGGACTGGGACTTCCGGCGCTTCTTCCGGCTGCCACCGCCACCGCCCTTCAGCTCGGCCATGACGCGCTGGATGTTCTCCTGCACCGCGTCCTGGTCCACCCGCTGGCGCTTCTTCCCCTTCTTCCGGTCGCGCTCCTTCCGGCGGCCGTCAGGGGTGTACCCCTCGGCCTGGATGCGGACCTGTCCCCCGGGGCCCGCGCTGGCGGCGGGAGCCGGGGCCGGCCTGCGGATGGTGCGAACCGGCCCGTCGGGCTGGTCCTTCCGGGCCGGGCGCGGCGTGGCGCTCCCGGGCCGGGGGGTGAGCACCTCCCGCGTGGCCTTCTCGGGCTCGGCCTGCTCGGACGCGTCCGCCCCCTCGGAGGCTTCGGCCGCGGCGGCGGGAGCCTCCTCCTCTTCCTCCCCGGCCACGGGCTCCTCCGCCTCGTCGGCTTCGGCCTCCACCTCGACCGTGTCCTCGTCGGCTTCGGTCTCCACCTCGACCGTGTCCTCGTCGGCTTCGGCCTCCACCTCGGCCTCCTCGGCCTCGGCCTCCACCTCTTCGGCCTCCTCGTCTTCAGCCTCGGCCTCTTCCTCCTCGGCCTCGGCGACGGGTTCCGCCTCCTCCTCCGCAGGCTCCTCGGGCTCTTCGTCCGTGTCGACGGCCTCGGTCTCTTCGACCTCGACCTCCGCCTCGGGGACCTCGACCTCTGCCGCGAGCGCCTCGGCCTCTTCAGCCTCTTCGGCGCCTTCGGCTTCCTCTGCCTCAGCCTCGGCTTCCACCTCCGGCTCGGGCTTCGCCTTGGCGGCCTTGCGACGGCGACGTCGGCGGGGCCCCGCGGACGCCTCCTCCAGGGCTGCCTGGATGGCTTCCGCCGGATCCTTGTGGCCGGCGCGGCGCTCACGCTCCACCCTGGCCAGCACCTTGGCCACCTGGCCATCGGTGATGGTCGCTTCCTCGTCGGTGACGGGAATCCCCATCTCCCTGAGGAGGTGAATGAGAGCCGCAGCTTCGACCTTGAGGTCCTGGGCTAGCTCGATGACCCGCATGCTATCGCTCTTCCTCCGATTCTACCGGTCGACCCCCCTCGCCTTCCTCCAGCCGATGCTGGATCTGGTCGGCGAAGGCCGCCGCCGTAACGGCAACCACGGAGACCGATGCTCGGCCCACCGCGGCGCCTAACGTGGCTCGATCCCCCAGGGTGACCTGGGGGATCGGCCGGTTTCTCAATGCCTTCCGTATCTTGTCCAACTGAACGCCCGACGCGTCCGCTGCCATCACGATCAGGCGGGCCTGGCCTTGCAGCACGGCACGGCGCGCCGCATCCGTGCCCGGCACCGCTGCGCCGGCACGCCGGGCCAGACCAAGAAGCCGAAGGACTTCAGTCCTCCCGCTTCTCCCCCTCATCGGCCTCCTCCGCCACCGTGGCCTCCGCCTCATCGGCGGTCGACACGACGGCCTCCTCCTCTTCCTCCGCAGGCTCGCCGGCGGGCGGCTCACCCTTGAAGTCGAGAACAGGCTCCTCTTCCGCCTCGGGAGCGGACGCCTCTCCCTCCACGACCGTGAGCTCGTCGATGAGCTGGAGCAGGCGGTCCGCCTCCGGCTCGCCGACGCCGGGAATCTTCAGGAAATCCGCCCGTTCCAGGTCGATGATCTGGAGAAATGTATCATACCCGGCCGCCGAGAGGGCCGCTAGTGTAGTCTCGGTCAGCTCCAACTCGGTGAGCGGGAAATCAGCCGTCTCGTAGTGTTCCTCGGGCCCACCCGAGAAGAGGGAGAGGTCGGCGCCCTTCTCCAGCCACTCCCTGGAACCGTAGAGGTCGATCTGCCACCCGATGAGCTGGGAGGCCAGACGCACGTTCTGCCCGTTGCGGCCGATGGCCAGGGATAGCTGGTCCTCGTCCACGATGGCGGTGATGACCTGCCGGCTCGGATCGCTGAGAACCTTGGCCACCCGGGCCGGCGCCAGCGCCCTGCGGGCGAAGACCTCGGTGTCGGGGTGCCAGGGCACGATGTCGATGCGCTCGCCGCCCAGCTCCGAGACCACGGCCTGGACCCGGGAGCCCTTCAGCCCCACGCACGCGCCCACGGGGTCGATGGAGTCGTCGCGGCTGTGGACGGCGATCTTCGTGCGGCCGCCCACCTCGCGGGCGAGCTCCTTGATCTCCACGATCCCCTGGTAGATCTCCGGGACCTCGAGCTTGAAGAGCGCAGCCACGAAGAGTGGATCCGCTCGGGAGAGGATGAGGCGAGGCCCCTTGGGCGTCTCCTCCACCTTCTTCAACACTGCCCGGATGGGGTCCCCCTGGCGGAAGCGCTCCCTCGGGTTCTGGTCCTTCCACGGGATGATGGCTTCGGCATCCCGGGAACGGTTCAGCATGACCACCAGCTTGCCGCGCTCGATCTGCTGCACCTCACCGGAGAGGAGCTCGCCCACCCGATCCGCGAACTCGTCACGGATGCGGTCGCGCTCGTTCTCCCGAACGCGCTGCACGATGCGCTGCTTGACGGCCATCACGGCGTTCCGGCCGAACTCGCCGAAGTTCACCGGGATCTCCATGACGTCGCCCACCTCGAAGGTGGGGTCGTCCCAGCGTGCCTCCTCCAGCGAAATCTCGCAGGACGGGTCCTCGACTTCCTCCACCACACGGCGCAGGACGACGATGTCGAACTCACCCGTGTCGTCGTCGATGGAGATCTCGGCCTGGACATTCGGGCCATAGATGCGTGCGAGTCCCGCCAGGATCCCGTCCTTGACGAGATCGTTCATCTCCTCCAGGGTCAGGCTCTTGGTCGAAGCCACGTCCCTGAAGGCCGCTACGATCTGTGCGGCGTTGGCCATCGTTCCTCTCTCACCTCCACGTGAAAACGAGGTTGGCACCCGCGACCTGCTCTCGCGGAATGCTCACCTCGTCGCCATCGGGCAGCCGCAGCCGTACGACCGCGGCCCCCTCCTGCTCGTCGAGGCCCAGGAGCTCTCCCTCGAGCCTCCTGGCCCTTCCTGCCAAGACATCGTGTCCCTTGATGGCCACGCGCTCGCCGCGGAACCGCTGGTAGTCCCGGTCCCGCACCAGGGGACGATCCACCCCCGGCGACGACACCTCCAGCACGTACCGCTCCGGCAGATCCTCACGGGCGTCCAACCACGGCTCCAGGGCTCGGCTCACCTTGGCACAGTCGTCCACGGTGATCCCGTGCCCCGGCGTGGCGTCCTCCCGGTCGATGCGCACCTTGAGGGACGGGCGGCGGCCACTCCCGCCCCAATGAACGTCCACGACCTCGAAGCCCAGGTCCTCGACCCGCGCCTCCAGCTCCCGCACGATCTCGGGGATGGCCTTCATCCCACCCTCCTCAAACACCAGGCGACACCGAATAAAAAAGCGGGGGCTACCAGCTCCCCCACTTCGCATTTGGCCGCCCTTCCGGGCGACTCTGCCGGTCAACGAATATAGATCAGCCTGGGGTCGCCCTCAAGGGAGACCCTTGCGCACCGCCGCTCCCGTCCTGAAGTCGGGGGACGTCAGTCCTGGTCGCTCGTACCCCCGTCTCCCGCCTCAGGGTTCCCGGCGGCGTCCGAGTGGCCGCTCATCCCCGAACGTCCCTCCAGGGCGTCGAGGCGCTCCTTGATCCGCTCGACGGCCTCCGCCAATGCGTCGAACTCCTTCTGGCTCACGAAGTCCAGCCGCTCCTTGGCTCCTTCGGCCGCCTCCTGGGCCCGATGCAGCGCGTTCTTCATAACCTGTTTCGCCCGATCCGAGGAGAGATCCCCCCGCTC
>JASFRY010000272.1:0-6352 GCA_050114675.1 Gemmatimonadota bacterium
CGAAGAAGGTGCTGTCGTCCTCGGGCAGCCGGAAGGCGTGGATGTCCGCCCGGGTCTCGAGAATGGAGGAGGGCCAGCGTGCGCCCACCTGGGGGATGGCCGCGCCCATCAGATTCAAGGAGGCCACACGCATGTCGTAGTCGTGGTCGTAGGCGCGGTACGGCGTGAACGGCCTGCGCGCGGCGGCCGTGTCCGAGAGGGCCAGCAGCCTCCGGGCGGCGGACGCGGCGGGGACCAGCTCCACCACCCCCGTGACGGCCACCCGCGCCGGGCAGAACCGGTCGTCGGTGTCGGTGCCGGTGACGGTGAGACGGCCCACGCGGGCGCCGTCGGAGAAGAGCACCAGCTCCCGCCCGGCGGGGAAGAGGGTACGGGCGAAGTGGGCCATGAAGCCCGGGGCCTCCGCCTCGCGCGGGAGCTCCACCACGCTGTCTCCCCGCACCTCGCCCACGGCCACCAGCGTTGCCGTATCCCCGTCCCGTCCCCCCGCCAGGAGGATGGGGCCCGTGGGGAGCGCCGGAAGCTGTGCCTCGGGCTCGGGCGCGGCCTCCTCGGCGACGGCGGTGCTGTCGGTGGTGGCCGACGGACCCTGGAGGTGCACGTCGCTCCCCCCCCAGGTCACGTTGTCGCAGCCTGAGGGCACGGTTAAGATCACCGCGAGCAGGAGCCAGCGCCGTTGCATCGAGCTCATGGTCCGAAGGAAATTCCAGTGAGGGATCCCCTGGGATCCGGGCCTGGAAAGCTAGCGTTCTGGCAGGGGCGAGCAACACCGCGGCCCTTCCCGGGCGGAGGCCGACGGCGGCGCGGATCTTGGGAGCACGCGGTGACGCGCCCCCTCGGGCGGGTCGCCGCGGTGTCGTCAGGGGGGAGATCATCGACGCGCTGGCATTTCGACGGGTTCTGGGAGCGTTTCCCACCGGGGTGACCATCGTGGCCACCCGGTGGGCCGAGGGGTCGCCCTGCGGCCTCACGGTGAGCTCGTTCACGTCGGTGTCGCTGGATCCGCCGCTGGTGCTCGTGTGCATCGACCACGCCTCCAACACCCACGACCGCCTCCTGGAGTCGGGGAGCTTCGCGGTGAGCGTCCTCGCCCTGCACCAGGCCGACCTGGCGGCGCGCTTCGCCCTGGAGCCCGGCGAGACACGCTTCGAGAACCTCCCCTGGTCCGAGGGCCCCACGGGAGACCCGGTGGTGGACGAGGCCGCGGCGTGGCTCGCGTGCACGCTCCACGCCGTCCACCCCGGGGGGGACCACTCCATCCTGGTGGGGCGGGTGGAGGACCTGGGGTTGGGAGACGACGAGGCGCTGGCCTTCTACCGCGGCACCTACGGCAGGATCGTGGGGCCATGAGCGTCCGCCCCCATCCGCTCCGTTGGCTCCCCGCCTTCATTCTGGGCGTGTGCGCGGCCGCGTCGGCCGAGATCGCCACGGGGCTTCTCCTCTACGCTGGCCCGGGGCTGGTGCGGTCCCTCACCACCGTGCTGGCCGTGGAGCTGGCGGCGCTGGGCATCGGCCTGTGGACGGCGCCGGGCCCCCGGCCCGACCTGGTGGACGCGCTGCGGCGGCGGTGGATGCTCTGCCTGGTGGCCTTCGCGCTCGCCGCGGTCTTCAGCGCCTTCTGGAGCCTGGTTCAGAGCGTGGGCGGGTCTCCCGTGGATCAGGGTCTCGGTCTGGCCTTCCTGGCCGGCTTCCCCCTGTACGCGTGCGGCGGGGTGCTCGGTGCCATGGCCACCGCGGACGCGACGGATCCCGGGGGACGCCACGGAGGCGTGGGCGCGCCGGCGGCGTTGGGCGCGGCGTTGGGCTTCGCCGCCACCGGCGTGTCGCTCCCCCAGGTCCTGACGCCGGCGTCCCTCTTTCTCATGTGCCTGGTGCTCCTGTCCGCCGGCGGCCTGGTGTACGGATCGGTGCTGGACCACCGCCTCCGGGTCGAGACGCTCGCCGTGCTCCCCTCGCCCACGGGGGACGTGCGTGTGGAGGATCGGCGGCTCTTGGTCCGGGACCGGGCCGCCCGCGTCCTCACCGAGGGAGCGTTCGTGCGTCGCTGGGTGATCCTGGACGGGGCGCCCGTGCCGCCGTGGGACGTGGCGGCGGTGGGGTCGTTCGGACGCCTGGCCTCCGGAGTCGCCGCCGAAGCCGGAGCAGCGCCCGCGGCGGATCACGAGGCGCGGGCTGGGGCTGAAGGCGGGGCCGGGGACGCACCGATGGTCCTTCTCGTGGGCGGCGGCGCCTCTCCGGTCTCGTCGGTGGCGCGGGCCGGCGGAGGAGCGGCTCCCGTGACCGTGGTCGAGCGGTCCCGGATGGTCCTGGAGCTGGCCCGGGCCCACCTCGACACGGGCCGTGGGGAAGAAGAGGAGGGCGTCACCGTGCGCCTGGGCAACCTGGACGACGTCCTGGCGACCGTCGCCGGTCCGTTCCGGACGGTGCTGGTGGATACGGCCGCCCTCGGGCCCGTGGGCGGCGTGGCGGGCCTCTCCGCCGGCGCACGGAGCCGTCTGCACGAGGGGGTGGTGCCGGGCGGCGTGCTGGTGCTGGGCCCGCTGCCCCCCGAGCCTGGAAGCTGGACGTTTCCCGAAGGATGGCGCTCCGCCCGATACCGCAGGCGCGTCGCAGCGGCTCTCGAAGGGCTGGGCGCGGGTATCATGCCCGAGGAGGTGCTCCTCGTGGGACGCCGGCCCCTGACTGGCGACGGCTCACCGGAGGAGGAATGGCCCGAGGCCGTGGAGGATTTCGTGCGTGACCGGACCCTGGGGAAGGCGGCGGAGTGATCGTCGCCCACCTCTCGGATCTCCACCTGGGCTTCCGCGCCTACGGGCGCGTGGAGCGCGGCGTGGACGTGCGGGAGCGCGACGTGGCCGCCGCGTGGGAGCGCGCCGTCCAGGAGCTGGTGCGCCTGACTCCCGACGTGGTGGTGGTGGCCGGAGACGTGTTCGACCGGCCCGATCCCCCGGCGGGGGCGCTGGTGGCCCTGTCCAGGGGCCTCGAGCTCCTCCGCTCGTCGCTGCCCCAGGCGCCGGTGCTCATGGTGGCGGGTCCCCGGGATACGCCCCGGCGCCCCGGCGATCCGGGCGCCCTGGCGGTGCTGGACACCTTCCCCAACGTGGAAGCTGCGGCGGGTCTCCCCCGCTCCATCCTCCTGGAGCGCCTGGAGCTCCACGCGTCGCTCATCCCCTACCGTGCCGCCGTGCGGGAGCCCACGGTCCTCCCCGAGCCGGACCCCCGGGCACGGTGGAATCTCCTGGTCCTCCACGCACGGGAGGGGGCGACGGACGAGCGGGGGCTGTTCGTGGATCCCGCGGACTGGAACTACGTGGCGCTGGGCGGCGAGCACAGGCGGCGGCAGGTCCTGGGCAACGTGCAGTACTCAGGCTCCCTGGAGCGGGTCTCGCTGGACCCGTGGGAGGAGGCCGCCGACGAGAAGGGGTTCGTCACCGTGGACCTGGAGCGCGGTGAGACCACCTTCCACGCCGTCCCCGGCCGCGCGGTGGCAGCCCTGGCGCCCATCCGGGTGGCGCCCGGCGACCCGGAGCGCCTGAGGCGCCGGGTCCAGGAGGTCACGCGGGAGGTGCCCGGGGGGATCGGGGGCAAGATCGTGCGGCTGCGCCTCGAGGGCGTGGAGCCCGAGGACCTGCTGTGCCTGCAGGGCGACCAGCTGCACAACCTCCGGCAGCGGGCGCTCCATCTGGCGGTGGAGGCGGGACACGAGCCCCGGGTGCCGGCCGAGACGTGGCTGCCCGCGGACGGGCCGGCGCTCCTGCGGGAAGCGCTGGCCGCGGAGCTGTCCCGGGACGGCGTGGAGAGCGAGGCCGCCCTGGACCTGGTGCGCGCCCTGGTACCCGAGCCGCCGCAGGGACGCGCTCCGCCGGCCCCCGTGGGATCGCTGGAGGCGGTGGATGGCGACGTGGCCGGCGTGGGTCGGGTGAGCACGTCGGTGCGCCCGGGGCTCACGGCCATCATCGGGGGCGCCGGCCGGTCGCGACGGGCGGTGGCGGGCGTCCTGGTGAGCGCAGCCGGTGCGGCGGAGGGAGCGCTGGGTCGGCTCTGGGCCGGACGCGGGGGGGAGACGCTGGACGGGGCCGTGCACGTGGCCGTGGAGGCCGTCGGCGAGGCCCGGGGCCTGGGCGTGGTGACGGCGGCGCTGGAGCGCGCCCGGGACATGGGCGCGCCCGAGCCCCGGCCCCAGCGGCGGGCCGCGGACCACCCCAACGGCGCCGTCCGCGTCGATCCCGAGCTGGTGTCGGCGGAGCTCCGGTCGGCCGAGCGCGAGCTCCGTGCCATCCGGGCCGACGCCGCCGAGGTGGACGGCGACCTGGAGGTGGCCACCATGGACTGGCACCGCGAGCGGCAGGATGCCGAAACCACCCTGCATGCCTACCGGGACCGGGCCCGGGAGCTCAACGCGCGGATCCGGAAGATGGAGTCGGCCGGTCCGAAGGCGCCCTGTCCCACGTGCGGGCGGGTCCTGGAGAGCCACTACGAAGAGGTGATGGGCGAGCTGAAGGAGGAGTGGGAGGGCATCGTCCAGGACGGCTCCTGGTGGAAGCGGCGCTGGGAGCAGCTCGAGCTCAAGCCGATGCACCTCCAGGAGCTGGAGCAGCGCTCTCTCCGCCTCCATGCCGCCCTGGAGGCCACGTCGGAGCGGGTCGAGATCCTCAGGACCCGTCTCTCCGAGCTCAAGGGGGCGGGCCTCCGGGTGGTCCCCGACGTAGAGGGCCCCCTCGGGGAGATCGCCATGGCGCTGCACCGGCTGCGGGAGGCTCGTCTGGCCCGGGCCCGCGATCTCCTGCTCTCCAGGGCCTCGCGGTACCTGGGGCGCATCTCCGGAGGGCGGATCCTGGCCGTGACGTGGTCCGACGAGGGCGCCCAGCTCCAGGGGGACGAGGGGCCGCTGGCGCCCCTCAGCGAGGAGGATCTGGCCGCGGGACGCCTGGCCGTTCGCCTGGCCGCCGTGTCGCTGGTGGCGGGGGAAGGGCAGGTCCTGGCGTCGCTCGTCCTGGAGGAGCCCTTCGACCGTCTCGACGCCGAGGCGGCCATGCGCACGCTGGTGCTCCTGCGGAAACTCCTCCGGGAGGTTCCGCGTATCATCCTGGTGAGCCGGGGCGACGCGGTGGACGCCCGCCCCGAGCTCTTCGACACGGTGCTGGAGGTGCGGGACGACGCCGGGAGCGGATCGGCGGCCCTGCGTCCGGCGCCGGCGGGCGCCGGGAGGGTGTTCCTGCGGAATCTGCAACCTTCCGGCCCCCTTTTCCGTCCTACAAGAGTGAGGGGCGAGACCCACGGAGGGGTGTCGCCGGAGGCTTGAACCAGCGTGGCCGCAGGCTGCAGCATATGACGACCTGGATTCCGGCCCTTCTCATCGGCCTGGTGGCGGGCGTGGGGCTCCGCATGTGGTACCGGACCTGGCGCAAGCGCCGGATCGCGGCGCGGCGGGTGGTGGAGAAGCCGAACTCGCACTACGCCTCCCAGGGAGTCCGGAACCAGGAGGACCGGGACCGGTGGGGGAGGATTCCCATCAAGCAGCTGCACCCCCTGAACCAGGACGAGGTGCAGCGCCTTCTCGACGTCGTGGACCGCGACGGCATCAACGCCCTGTCGTCCAAGGACCGCATGTTCCTGGACAACATGAGCATCCCCCGACTGGGGTAGCTGGGCAGCGACGGCTCATCCTCGTGCGAAGACGGCGCGGTCCGTTCCATGGCAGAGCCGCCGCGGCGCAGTCTAGCCGCCGTCCTCTGCCGGCCACAGCCACGCCGCGCCCCGGACCCCGCTGGAGTCCCCGTGGACGTTGGGCACGACGCGGGTGGACACCTCGTCGGTGAACACCCAGGCGCCCAGGCGGTCCCGGGCGTCGCCGGCCAGGCCGGGGAGGTTGGACATGCCACCGCCCAGGACGATGACGTCGGGGTCCAGGACGTTCACCACGGTGGCGAGGCCGCGAGCCAGGCGGTCCACGTAGCGGCGATACGCCTCCAGCGCCCCCTCGTCGCGCTCCTCCATGGCGGCGGCGATCCGGCGGGTATCCCACGCCCTCCCCGTGGCGGCCTCGTGGTCCCGCGCCATGCCGGGCCCCGAGAGGAACGTCTCGATGCACCCCTCCTTGCCGCAGTAGCATGCCGGTCCGGGGCGCTCGTCGTCCCGGGGCCAGGGGAGGGGGTTGTGTCCCCACTCGCCGGCGATGAGCTGGGCGCCGGCCAGGGGGCGGCGGTTCACCACGATGCCGCCCCCCACGCCCGTGCCCAGGATGACGCCGAAGACCACGGCTGCGTCCCTGCCGGCGCCGTCGGTGGCTTCCGACAGCGCGAAGCAGTTGGCGTCGTTCATGAGGCGGACGGGCCGCCCGAGGCGGTCCGCC
>JASFRY010000273.1:0-6348 GCA_050114675.1 Gemmatimonadota bacterium
TCACAGGGCCTGCGGTCGTGTCCGGTGGGGTCTTGAATCATACTGCCGGGGCATCGGGTTCGCGACCCGGCCCCCGCCGGGAAAACCTCCGCGCCTTGAAGTCCAGGCCATTGGTGGAGACCTTCCGTGGCCGTACGAGGTCCCTCCCGATTCGACCCCTGCTGGACGATGATCCGAGCACTCCGCGCCGTGAGCGGCGCTTTCGCCATAGCCCTCCTGGTCCCCTGCACCCCCCTCGGCGCACAAGAGACCCCGGACACCTGGAAGTTCCAGGTCGAGCTGGGCTTCAACGGTGCCAGTGGAAACAGCTCCTTCTCCATTCTGCGGACCGGCGCGAAAGCCACCCACCTCCGGACCGACGTGGCCGAGTTCGAGCTGTCGGGTCTGGTCCGCTACGGTCAGAACGACGAGAAGGTCATCGCCAACGACCAGCGCGCGACGATGAAGCTCGACCTCTGGCCCGACGACCGGTGGTCGCCGTTCATCTTCGTGGACGCATCCCGCGACGTGATCCGCAAGCTCGATTTTCGCTCCAACGGCGGTGCGGGTGCCAAGTACGCGTTCTGGAGGGGCGAGCGAGGTAGGGGCTCGCTGAGCGCCGCCCTCATCTGGGACTACGAGAACTTCCACGTGGAGCCCAACACCGGGGGTCGCGAGTTCGAACGTCACGCCCGCTGGAGCGTGCGGAGCAAGATCGAGAAGACACTCGGGGGCACGACCACCCTGGAGCAGACGACCTTCTACCAGCCGGTCTGGAACCGATCCGCCGACTGGCTCCTCACCGTGACCAACTCCATCTCCACCAAGGTGCTGTCCAACGCCTCCCTCTCGGTGGAGCACGAGTACCTGCACGACTCGGTCCCGCCGCCGGACGTGCGGCCCGACGACCAGAAGTTCTCGGTCATCCTGAAGCTGTCCCTCTGAGCCGCAAGGAGACCCGGCGCGACCGACTGCCGGGGCTCCGCCTCAGATCCGGACCCCGCGCAGGCGGAGGCTGTTGCCCACCACGGTCACCGAGCTGAACGCCATGGCCAGCGCTGCCAGGATGGGGTGGAGCTGCCGGAGGATCATGGGAAGGGACGTCAGCGGATAAAGCGCGCCCGCCGCCACGGGGATCAGGACCACGTTGTAGAAGAACGCCCAGAAGAGGTTCTGCTTGATGGAGCGCATGGTGGCGGCGCTCAGCGCGAGGGCCTGGGGGACGGATCGGAGATCGCCCCGCATGAGGGTGACGTCGGCAGCCTCCATGGCCACGTCGGTCCCCGTCCCGATGGCGATGCCCACGTCGGCCTGGACCAGCGCCGGCGCGTCGTTGATGCCGTCGCCCACCATGGCGACCAGGGAGCCGTCTCCCCGGAGCTCCTCCACCACCGCCGACTTCTGGTCGGGGAGGACCTCCGCCCGGACTTCGTCGATGCCCACCTCCCGGGCGATGGCCTCGGCCGTGCTCCGGTTGTCCCCGGTGAGCATGACCACGCGCAGCCCTCGCTCCTTGAGGCTCGCCACCGCCTCCTTCGAGCCGTCCTTCACGGCGTCGGCTACCGCCACCAGGCCCACGGCTTCGCCGTCCACGGCGACCCACAGCGGCGTGCGGGCCTCCCGCTCCAGGCGATGGGCCTCGTCCTGCAGCCCGTTGAGGGAGGCGCCGCGCTCCTCCAGGAGAAGCCGCGTGCCCAGAACCACCTCGCGGCCCTCCACCGTGGCCACCACGCCCCGTCCCGGGACGGCTGTGAAGGCGTCGGGCTCGAGCAGATCCAGACCTCGCGCTTCCGCCTCCCGTACCACCGCCGCCGCCAACGGGTGTTCCGAGCGCCGCTCGGCCGAGGCGGCCAATCGCAGGAGCCAGGCGTCGGGAGCGGTGTCGTCGGCCGGCCCGTTCGCGGAGGCGTTCCCGGACGCGTACAGGCTCGCCGGGACCCGTGCCACGATCTCCCGCACCGCCGGCTCGCCGCGCGTGACCGTCCCCGTCTTGTCCAGCACCACCACGGCGAGCTGGTGGGCGCGCTCCAGGGCCGCCGAGCTCCGGAAGAGGATGCCCAGCTTGGCTCCTTTCCCCGTGCCCACCATGACCGCGGTGGGCGTGGCCAGGCCCAGGGCGCAGGGGCATGCGATGACCAGCACGGCCACCAGACGGATGAGGGCCGGCGTGAAGCCGGCGCCCACCACCAGCCACCAGAGGAGGAAGGTGACGAGCGCGATGGCGATGACGGCAGGGACGAAGACGGCGGCCACCCGGTCGGCCAGGCGTTGGATGGGCGCCTTGCTCCCCTGGGCTTCCTGGACCAGCCGGATGATCTGCGCCAGGGCCGTCTCGGCCCCGACCCGGGTGGCGCGGAAGCGGAGGGCCCCCTCCTTGTTGATGGTGGCGCCCACCACCTCGTCGCCCGGCCCCTTCTCCACGGGCATGCTCTCGCCGGTCAGCATGCTCTCGTCCACGGCCGAGCGGCCTTCGGCCACCACTCCGTCCACCGGGACGCGCTCACCCGGGCGTACCAGGACCAGGTCGTCCACCACCACCTGGTCGACGGGCACGTCCATCTCGGCGCCGTCGCGGACCACCCTGGCCGTCTTGGGCTTCAAGCCCATGAGCTCCTTGATGGCTTCCGACGTCTCGCCCTTGGCCTTCACCTCCAGGAGCTTGCCCAGCTTGATGAGGGTGATGATGAGGGCGGCCGTCTCGAAGTAGACGTGCTCCCCGAGGGCGGTGGTGCCCAGGGTCAGCCCCGTGGCCACCACCACCGAGTAGACGTAGGCCACCGACGAGCCCATGGCCACGAGCACGTCCATGTTCGCCGAGCCGTTGCGGAGCGACTTCCACCCGCCCCGGTAGTAATCCCAGCCCACGTAGAATTGAACGGGCGTGGCCAGGGCGAACATGAGCCAGTTCACCCAGGGCGCGTGGGCCCAGCCGCCCAGGATCCCGAAGTCCCGCGCCATGCTCAGCAGGAAGAGCGGAAGGGCGAAAGCCACGCCGGTCCAGAACTTCCGCTTCTGGTCGAGGATCTCGGCACGACGGGCTGCCGCCTCGGCGTCTTCCATCTCCTCGGGTGCGGCGTCCACCACGCCGTAGCCGGCCGCCTCGATGGCGTCGGCGACGTCCCGCCAGCCCACGGCCCCGGCCACGACCTGTACCACGGCCTTCTCGGTGGCGAAGTTCACCGCCGCCGACACCACACCGGGGACCCGGGACTGGAGCGTCCGCTCGATGGTGGCGGCGCAGTTGGCGCAGGTCATCCCCGTGACGGGGATGTCCATGCGCTGGATGGCCACGCCGTAGCCGGCGCCCTCGATGCGTTCGACGAGGCCGTCCTCACGCACCTCGGTCGGATCGAAGCGCACGGTGGCCCGCTCCGACGCGTAGTTCACCGACGCCTCGGCCACGCCTCCGGTCTTCTTGAGGGTGCGCTCAACCGTGGCGGCGCAGTTGGCGCACGTCATCCCGGTCACGGGAAGGATCAGCTCGCGCTCCATGTCCCCGCTCCTCCCTTGCTGCAGTCCCGCCTGCCCCCCGGGTGCCTCAGGCGCTGGGTGGGTAGTTGATCTCCTTCATGAGGCTCTCGATCACCACCCAGTCGGTGGTGTCGGGATCCCACGAGATGGTGACCTGCTTGCTCTCCTGCTCCGCCTTCACGTCGTCCACGCCCTCCAGCTCTCCGACCTCGCGCTGGATCGTCATCACGCAGTGGCCGCAGCTGATGTTGGGCACCGTCACCGTCTTGGTCATCATTCTGTCTCCTCGGAGTCTTGTCGTGCTTTGTCGATCGATGTCGTTGTTCCATGGTCGGGCCCCGCCCTGAAGCGTCGCGACGCCCTCAGGCCTTTCCCGTGGCCTCGAACACCTCCATGAGCTCCGCGAGGACGCGCTCCTTGGCGGCCTTGTCGTCGCCCTGAATGGCGTGGGTGACGCACGAATGCAGGTGCCGGTCCAGAACCAGGCCGCTCACCTTCTTCAGCGCCCGCTGGACCGCCAGGATCTGATTCACAACCTCCACGCAGTATGCGCCCTCCTCCACCATGCGCTCGATTCCGCGGACGTGGCCTTCCACGCTCTTCAGCCGGCGGACGATGTCCTGGGTGCGTTCGTCGCTCATGGCGCTCCTCGCTCTACTTTATCCCCCCCCAGGGGGGAGGGGTCCATGTGCCCCAATTTCGTGGCTCCCCCGCGGGACCGCAAGGGGGTGGACGCCCCGCCCGGGGCCCGTATGCTTGTTCTCTCGCCTTCCCCCGGAGATCTTCGGACGTCGGTTCAACCGCCAAGGGAGCGCGCATGTCGTTGAAGTCCTCCATCCGCACCATCGTCACGCTGGGCAAGGGCGTGGTGCAGGGGATCCCCGAGGCCGACGAGGCCCGGGACCCCATCGAGCTCTTCAAGGAGTGGTACCACGCCGCCGGGGAGTCGGGGATCTTCCTTCCCGAGTCCATGGCGCTAGCCACGGCCACGCCCGACGGGATCCCGTCGGTGCGCATGGTTCTCCTCAAGGGCGTGGACGAGCGCGGCTTCGTCTTCTACACGAACTACGAGAGCCGGAAGGCCGAGGAGATGGAGGCCAATCCCCGGGCCTCCATGTGCTTCCACTGGGCGGTGCTGGAGCGCCAGGTGCGGGTGGATGGCTCGGTGGTGCGTGTCTCCCACGAGGAGAGTGAGCGCTACTTCATGACCCGGCCTCGGGGGAGCCGAGTGGGCGCCTGGGCTTCGCAGCAGAGTGCCCCCCTTCCCTCTCGCGAGGAGCTGGAAGAGCGGGTCCGGACGTACGACGAGAAGTTCCCGGGGGACGACGTGCCCCTCCCCCCCTTCTGGGGCGGCTACCTCCTCCGGCCCCACACCCTCGAGTTCTGGCAGGGAAAGGCGGATCGGCTCCACGAGCGCCTCCGGTTCCGACGGGAAGACGACGCGGGCCCCTGGACCACCCAACGCCTCTACCCCTGACGCTCCGCCGGAGCGGCTGACGCGGCGTCGAGGCCCACGTCGGCGCCCTCCCGGGGATCCTCCGTCCGCGTCGTCCCCCCGCCGAAACCGCGGCAGGAAATCCTTGCGCCCGGCATCCGGGGATGGAATCGTGCACCCCGCCCAGGAAGCGCCGGGCTGCCCACGACGTTCTTCCATCAGGAGGCACACCATGTCCCGAACACGGATCCACCTGTTCGCCCTCGCCGCGACCGTGGCCGTCTCCCTTCCCCCCGCCCTGTCGGCCCAGGAGGCCCAACGCAACGCCGAGAACGGCGGGATCCACGTAGCCGGATGGCAGGGCGACGCCGACCAGGGCTCGACCCAGGACGCCAGCTTCACCATGGACGGCGACGCCTTCCATATCGTCACCGGACCGGCCATCACCTACTGGAACCCCGCCAACACAGCCAGCGGTGACTACACGGTGCAGGCGCGCTTCACCGAGCCGGCGTACATGAATCTCAACAACCACCCGCACCCCTACGGGATCGTCATCGGCGGCCATGACCTGGGGACGGATCAGGCCCGCTACCTGTACTGCGCGGCCTACGGCAACGGGACCTTCATCGTTCGCGGGTTCGGGCCCGAGCCCTTCCAGCTGAACGGCCGCAGGGGCGAGGCCAACGACGCCGTGCACAAGGCGGCGGGGCCCGGTGAGCCGGTCACCCAGGAGATCGCCGTATCGGTGAAGGGGGACCAGGTGCAGTGCGCGATCAACGGCACCGTGGTGGGAAGCTACGCGAAGGACCTGGTGGTGGGTCCCGGGAAGCTCGCCTCCACCGACGGTGCATACGGCGTGAGGTTCGGCCACAATACCGAAGCGGTGGTGAGCGGGCTCGGGGTGCAGAAGCCGTAGGACGGAGCTCCCTCGGGACCGGGAGCGGCGGCGCGGGTCGGCGCTCCCGGTCCCCCGGACTTGTGGACGGTCCGTCGGGCACGCCAATTGGCACGGACGAACCCCGACGGAGAAAGGAGCGGGTCTTGGCCGTCACGCCGTACTTCACACGGGAGACGTTCGCGTTCCTCGAGGAGCTCGCGGACAACAACGAGCGTGCGTGGTTCGGCGCCAACAAGGGCCGCTACGAGGACCACGTGAAAGTCCCCGCCCTCCGCTTCATCCAGGACTTCGCACCCCACCTGGCCCGCATCAGCGCCCACTTCACGGCAGGGCCCCGGTCTCTCTTCCGGATCCACAGGGACGTCCGCTTCTCCCGCGACAAGAGCCCGTACAAGACCCACCTGGGCATCCAGTTCCGCCACGACGCGGGCCGGAACGTGCACGCCCCGGGCTATTACTTCCACGTAGAGCCCGGGGAGGTGTTCGTGGCCCTGGGCCTCTGGCACCCAGACGGACCCGCGACCCGCAAGATCCGCGAAGCCATGGTGGAGGATCCGGCGGG
>JASFRY010000274.1:0-6346 GCA_050114675.1 Gemmatimonadota bacterium
TGGAGTGCCGTCTCCACGGCGGTGGCCATGGCGAAGCGGTCCTTGCGTGCCCGGGCCGACCTGGCCATCTGCATGAGGTCGGCCACCGCCTGGTCCGTATAGGTCGAGTCCTTGCTCACCGCTTCCCGGTAGAAGGTGCCGGCGTCGTCCACCCGGTCCATCATGGCGTAGGTGTGGGCCACTCGGGCCAGGGTAGCGGCATCGTCAGCGCCCTGGCGGACGGCCAGGCGGTACTCCGCCAGCGCCTCGTCGTACTTGCCCTGGGCGAACGCCTCGTCCCCCCGCTCGATGGAGTTCTCCTCGGTGGTGCCCGTGGAGCACGCCGCCACGGCCAGGGAGGTCAGGAAGACCGTGCCGAAAGCGAGAACGGACCGGATGGCTGGGTTGGGTCGCATGATGACGCGAAGATGATCGGTGGACGGCGCCTCCCGCGCCGATCGGCCCCCAATATAGCGCAGGAACAGTTGGAGCAAGGTTCAGGCCGCCAGAGGAAGCAGAGCCGCCTGACACGGGGCCCGTGAGGCTCCCTAGCCGTCCCCTACCCCTCGGACTGAGGCTGTGGGAAGCGGACGCCCACCGACGCCAGGTACGCCCGGGGCCGCATGTCCCCGGGGTCGTCCACGGCACATCGCTTCCACTGCTCCACCGCAGCTTCGGTCTCTCCAAGGCGCTGCAGCACCACCCCGAGGCGCACTCGGGCACCCACGAAGTTGGGACGGGAATCCAGGATCGTGTCCAGCTCCTCCCGGGCCTTGTCCAGGTCCCCCAGCTCGATGAGGGACTCGGCGAACTTGCTCCGGATGTCCATGAAGCGCGGCCGGATCTCCAGAGCGGCCCGGTAGTGCCGTGAGGCCTCCTCGGCGTGGTTGGCCACAAGGTAGAGGTCGCCCAGCTGGGCGTGGGTCACGGCGATGCGGTTGCCCACCTCCGAAGGAAACGCCCGCGAGTCCCGGGTGTCGATCTCCTCGGCCCGGGTGAAGGCCTCCTGCGCCTCCTCATGACGGCCCAGCTCGTTGAGGATGATGCCCCGGTTGAGATGGGCTTCGGCGTAGGCGGGATTGCGTTCCAGGGCGGCATCGAAGTGCTTCAGCGCCTCCTCCGGCCGGTTCAACATGGCGAGGCACAACCCGGCCTTGTTGTGGACGTCGGCGTAGAAGGGATGCTCCTCCAACACCTCCTCGAACGTCCGCAGCGCCGACTCGAAGTCGTCGCGCTCCCACGCGCTCACACCCCGGGCGACGATCTCACGGATGTGCAGGTTGCGTTCCATGGATTGAAGGTTGGGGGATAGGGCCAACCCGGGAAAGGGGCTTGTCGATGGAGGCCCCCTCCTACAGCGTTCTCGCCTCCGCCTTCCCCGCCTCCACCAGCTCCCTGAAGTAGGGGATGGTCCGCCGGAGACCCTCCACGAGCGGGATCCGGGGCTCCCACCCCAGCAACCGCTTGGCCAGGGAGATGTCGGGCTGGCGAACCTTGGGATCGTCTTCGGGCAGCGGGAGGTTGCGAAGCTCAGAGCTGCTCCCGGTCTCGGCGATGACTGCTTCAGCGAGCTCGCGGATCGTGAACTCCACGGGATTGCCGACGTTCACCGGGTCGGTGTGGTTGGAGCCGAAGAGGCGGAAGATCCCGTCCACCTCGTCCTCCACGAAGCAGAAGGAGCGGGTCTGGCTCCCGTCGCCGTAGAGCGTGAGGGGCTCGTTCTTCAGCGCCTGGACGATGAAGTTGGACACCACGCGCCCGTCGGCGGGCCGCATGCGCGGCCCATAGGTGTTGAAGATCCGTACGATGCGCGTGTCCACCCCGTGGTAGCGGTGGTAGGCCATGGTCAGGGCCTCTGCGAAGCGCTTCGCCTCGTCGTACACGCCTCGGAGGCCGATGGGGTTCACGTTTCCCCAGTAGGACTCCACCTGGGGATGCACCGCGGGATCGCCGTACACCTCGGAGGTCGAGGCCAGGAGGAAGCGGGCCTTCTTGGCCAGGGCGATGCCCAGCGTGTTGTGGGTTCCCAGGCTCCCCACCTTCAGCGTCTGGATGGGAAGCTCCAGGTAGTCGACAGGGCTCGCGGGGGAGGCGAAGTGGAGGATGCCGTCCACCTCCCCCGGGATCTGGATGGGCCGGGAGATGTCGTGCTCGATGAGCTGGAAGCCCCGGTAGCCGGACAGGATCTCGGCGTTGGCGCGGGCCCCGGTGATGAAGTTGTCCAGCCCGAGCACTTCGTGACCCTCCTTCAGGAAGCGCTCGGCCAGGTGGGACCCCAGGAAGCCGGCGGCCCCGGTGATGAGGACGCGCACGTCAGACCTTCCCTTCCAGGGGAGGAACGGTGGAACGGCCGATGCAGGAGTACTCGAAGCCCTTCTCCGCCATGGCCGCGGGATCCCAGAGATTTCGGCCGTCGAACACCAACGGGGTCCTCATGGCTGCCCGAATCCGCTCGAAATCGGGGCGGCGGTACGGGTGCCACTCGGTGTGGATCACCAGCGCGTCGGCGCCGTCCAGCGTGGCGTAGTTGGAGTCGGCATAGGTGATGCGGTCTCCCAGGTGGCGACGTGCCTCCTCCATGGCCACCGGGTCATGGGCCACCACCCGGGCGCCGCGCTCCAGGAGCCCCTCGATGGTGACCAGGCTGGGCGCCTCACGCATGTCGTCGGTGTTGGGCTTGAAGGCCAGGCCCCACACGGCGACGGTCCTGCCCGACAGATCGTCCCCGAGCCGGCCCACCAGGCGGTCCAGGAGGAGGTGCTTCTGACGGTCGTTCACGTCCTCCACGGCCGCGAGGATGGAGGCGTCTGCGCCCAGGTCCTCCATGGTGCGCTTCAGCGCCTTCACGTCCTTGGGGAAGCAGCTGCCGCCGTAGCCCGCACCGGCATACAGGAACGCCGGCCCGATGCGCTCGTCCGAGCCCACCCCGGCACGCACGTGGTTCACGTCGGCGCCGGTCTTCTCGCAGAGCTGGGCGATGGCGTTCATGAAGGAGATGCGCGTGGCCAGCATGGCGTTGGCGGCATACTTGGTGATCTCCGCCGACGGCACGTCCATGAGGAGGATCGCGGCGCCGCTCCGCACGAAGGGGGCGTAGAGGTCGCGCAGCACCTGGCCGGCGAACTCCGAGTCCACGCCGAGCACCACCCGGTCGGGCTTCATGAAGTCGTCCACCGCCGCCCCTTCCTTGAGGAACTCGGGGTTGGAGCAGACGTGGACGGGAAAGTCGGTGTGGGCCTCGATCTCGGCGCGCACCAGCTTGGCGGTGCCCACCGGCACCGTGCTCTTCGTGATGACGATCTTCTCGCCGTTCATGGCCTCGCCGATGCTCCGGGCCACGGCGAGGACATGCTGAAGGTCGGCCGAGCCGTCCTCGCCGGGCGGCGTGCCCACGGCGATGAAGATGACGTCGGAGCGCTTCACCGCGTCCGCCACGTCCGTGGTGTAACGGATCCGTCCCGCAGCCAGGTTCGTCTCGATGAGCTCCTCGAGCCCCGGCTCGTATATGGGAACCTCCCCCTCGTTCAGCTGGGCGATCTTGCCCTCGTCGATATCGGCGGAGATGACGTCGTTGCCCGATTCCGCCAAGCATGCGCCCACCACCAGACCCACGTAGCCCGATCCCACGACGGCGATCTTCATCTGGGTTCCAGCCCTCTCTCAGGCGTAAAAGGAAGTGACGGCCTCGGCCACCCTGGCCAGGCGCGCCTCCCCGAGCTCGGGGAAGACGGGGAGGGACAGCACCTCGTCACAGAGGCGCTCGGTGACGGGAAGGTCGCCCCGGGCGTACCCCAGCTCGGCGAAGCACGCCTGGAGGTGGAGCGGCACCGGATAGTAGACCCCCGTGCCGATGCCCTGATCCGTCAGGTGCTCCCGGAGGGCGTCACGGCGCTCTGCCCGGATGGTGAACTGATTGTAGACGTGGTAGTTCCCCTCGGCGACCGTGGGCATCCGTACCTCGGCCACCCCGGCGAGCATGCCTTCGTAGCGGCATGCGTTCTCCCGACGGGCGGCGGCCCAGGTATCGAGGTGCCGGAGCTTCACGCGCAGCACCGCAGCCTGGAGCGCGTCCAGGCGCGAGTTGGTGCCCACCATCTCGTGGTGGTACATCTGCCGGCCGCCGTGCACCCGGAGCTTGGCCAGCCGCTCGGCCAAATCGGGATCCCGCGCCGTCATGAGGCCGCCGTCGCCGAAGCCCCCCAGGTTCTTCGTGGGGAAGAAGCTGAACGCGCCGGCATCACCCACCGCTCCGGCCACACCATCCACCGACTTGGCGCCGATGGCCTGGGCCGCATCCTCCAGGACGAAGGCGCCCCGGTCGGCCGCCAGCGCCATGATCTCCTTCATGGCCGCCATCTGACCGAAGAGGTGCACCGGGACCACCGCCACCGTCCGGTCCGTCCATGCCGCTTCCAGCGTCTCGGCGGTGACGTTGAAGGTGTCCGGGTCGACGTCGCAGAAGACGGGCCTCAGCCCGGCGTTCCACACCGCGCCGGCCGTGGCGAAGAAGGTGAAGCTGGGCACGATGACCTCGGCCCCCGCATCTGCGTCCAGCGCCTTCAGGGGGAGGAGGAGGGCGTCGGTGCCGCTGGCGCACCCCACGGCATGCTCCACGCCCAGGTAGTCGGCCACCTCCGCCTCCAGCGCTTCCACCTCGGGGCCC
This sequence comes from Gemmatimonadota bacterium, assembly GCA_050114675.1. Taxonomy (GTDB): domain Bacteria; phylum Gemmatimonadota; class Gemmatimonadetes; order Longimicrobiales; family Gaopeijiaceae; genus SZUA-318. The sequence goes on from JASFRY010000274.1 coordinate 4,643, forward strand.
AGGACGAAGCGCTGGCTCTCGACCACGGCCAGGACGGCGGCGTCGAGCTCCTCCTTCATGGAGTGGTACTGGGCGACGAGGTCGAGGAGGGGCACGGGCTGGGGCACGTTGGGCGGCCTGGCGAAGGGGGAACGGTGGTTGACGGCCGGACCCCGGAAGATGGCGCGGGTCACGGCGAAGCGGGAGGGCCTCGACCTCAACCCGCCTTGAGCTCGAAGAGCTGGTCCCGCAGCAGCGCCGCCCGCTCGAAGTCCAGCGCCTCGGCGGCCTCGGCCATCTCCTTCTCCAGGATCTTGATGAACTCCTCCCGGTTCACCTCGTCGGCGTAGGTCTCGGGCGCCTCCGCCACCCTCGCCGGGGCGACACGGGCGTCCGCCACCCGCGTGCTGAACGTGATCTCCTCCACGCTCTTCCGGATGGTCTCGGGCGTGATGCCGTGCTCGGTGTTGTGGGCGATCTGGATCTCCCGACGCCGGTTGGTCTCGTCGATGCACCGCCGCATGGAGTGGGTGATCCGGTCCGCGTACATGATGGCCATGCTCCCCACGTTGCGCGCCGCCCGGCCGATGGTCTGGATGAGGGAGCGGGCGTCGCGCAGGAAGCCCTCCTTGTCGGCGTCCAGGATCGCCACCAATGACACCTCGGGAAGATCCAGCCCTTCCCGGAGCAGATTGATGCCCACCAGCACGTCGATCTTCCCCAGGCGAAGCGCCCGGATGATGGCCATGCGCTCGATGGAGTCCACCTCCGAGTGCATGTAGCGCACCCGTACCCCCACGCTCTGCAGGTACTCCGACAGGTCCTCGGCCATGCGCTTGGTCAGCGTGGTGACCAGGACCCGCTCGTTCTTCTTCTCCCGCTCGCGGATCTCGGCCAGGAGGTCGTCCACCTGCCCCTTCACCGGCCGCACCTCGACCCTGGGGTCCACCAGCCCCGTGGGCCGGATGATCTGCTCGACCACCACACCGCCGGCCTGCGCCAGCTCCCAATCCCCCGGCGTCGCCGAGACGTAGATCACCCGGCTCAGCATCCCCTCCCACTCCTCGAACTTCAGCGGCCGGTTGTCCAGGGCGCTGGGGAGGCGGAAACCGTGCTCCACCAGCGTCAGCTTCCGGGAGCGGTCCCCGTTGTACATCCCGTTGATCTGGGGGATGGAGACGTGGCTCTCGTCCACCACCATGAGGAAGTCGCCGGGGAAGTAGTCCAGGAGGCACGCCGGCCGCTCGCCGGGCTTCCGGTGGCTGGTGTAGAGGGAGTAGTTCTCGATGCCCGGACACGTGCCCACCTCGAGCATCATCTCCAGGTCGAAGTTGGTGCGCTGCTCCAGCCGCTGGGCTTCCAGGAGCTTGCCCTCCATCCGGAAGCGGGCGAGCTGCTCCGCCAGCTCCTCCCGGATGAGGGGCGCCATCTGCTCGATGGTGCGCCTCCGGGTCACGTAGTGGCTCGCCGGGTAGATGGCGGTGCGCTCCAGCGTGGTGATGATCTCACCGGTGAGGGGATCGAAGCGGGTGATGCGCTCCACCTCGTCCCCCCACAGCTCGACGCGGATGGCCTGCTCGTCGTAGGCGGGGAAGATCTCCACCGTGTCGCCCCGGACCCGGAAGGTGCCCCGCTCGAACATGTAGTCGTTGCGCTTGTACTGGATGTCCACCAGGCCGCGGAGGATCTCCTTGCGGGGCTTCTCCTCTCCGATCTTCAGGTGGA
>JASFRY010000275.1:0-6335 GCA_050114675.1 Gemmatimonadota bacterium
CGGCGTGGAGCATGGCGTCGGAGCGGTCCACGCCGATGACCCGCCCCACGAAGGGAGCCAAGGTGGCGGCCAGGCCGCCGGTCCCCGTGCCCAGGTCACCCACGGTCCAGGACGGATCCAGGAAGCCGAAGAGGGGCAGCAGCTCCGCCCGGTCGCCGAACAGGTCCCTGCGCAGGTGGTCCCAGCGCTCGGCCGATGCTGCGAAGAACTCGGCGGAGCGCCGCCGCCGATCGGCCAGGACCTGGCGGGCCCGCTCGGCGTCGATGGCGTAGACGCCGTGCCCCTCCAGACCCTCGCGCACCACGCGCCACAGCTCCCGGGACGTGGGCTCCAGCGAGGCCGAGAAGCGGTAGTGTCGGTTACGGCCCTCGGCCCGCGCCTCGACCCATCCGTCGGACGCCAGGGTCCGCAGGTGCCGGCTCACGGTGGGCTGGGGGATCTGGAGCACCGAGCACAGCTCCGACACGGTGAACTCGCTCCGTTCCAGGAGGACGAGGATGCGCGTGCGCGTCTCGTCGCCCAGGGCGGAGAGGTGGTCCAGGATCACGGGGGCGGTCATCGTATTCATAAATTCGCATTGGAAAATACGTCCAATCTCCGCCTGCTTCAAGCGGCACGGTCGCGGGGCGCGGGATGGGGCGGCGCCGCCGGCCTCACGTGCGGCACCCGACGGGGCCGCACCGAGCCGTCACGTCGGCACGCGCCCGGGCCACAGCGGGCCGTCGCCTCCAGCGCCCGGCGGAGCCGCCGCGGGCCGATACGTCGGGCGTCCCGGGCCACGGACTCCCTGGCGCGCCTAATCCTGGCTGACCCCCGCGGCGTGGGACGTCAGGTAGTTCACCGCCAGCCCCGCCAGGGCCCGCACCCCCACCGGAAGCGCCGCTTCGTCGGCGTAGAAGTGGGGGGAGTGGTTCGGGTAGGGCGTCCGTCCCGGCGGATTCACCCCCAGGAAGAAGAACAGGCCCGGCACCTTCTGCTCGTACAGGGAGAAGTCCTCGGCCGCGGTGATGGGCTGGGTCTCTGAGACGGCGTCGTCTCCGGCGGCCTGCCGGAGCGTGGGCAGGGCCCACCGCGTGAGTTCCGGATCGTTGTAGGTCACTGCGGTCCCGCCCGAGGTGATGCGCACCACCGCCTCCGCCCCGGCGCTGGCAGCGATCTGCTTGGCGGTGCGCTCGATGCGTTGGTGGATGTTCTTCCGCATGTCCTCGTCGAAGGTGCGGATGGTCCCCACCATGACCACCGAGTCCGGGATGATGTTGCCGCGCACGCCGCCCTGGATGCTGCCCACGGTCACCACGGCGGGCGCTTTGGTGAGATCGGCCTGGCGGGAGATGATGGTCTGAAGCCCCAGGACCACCTGGGAGGCAACCACGATGGGGTCCACACCGCCCCAGGGCAGCGCCCCATGGGTCTGGCTTCCCACCACCTTGATGTACAGCCCGTCGGCGGTGGCCATGGCGCCGCCGGCCCGGTAGGCGATGGTACCCGTGGGGTTCGGCCACACGTGGAGCCCGAAGATGGCGTCGGGCACCGGGTCCGAGAGGGCGCCCTCCTCGATCATCAGGCCCGCCCCGCCGTCCTCGCCCGCCGGCGCGCCCTCTTCGGCGGGCTGGAAGAGGAAGACCACCGTTCCGGGAAGCTCGTCCTTCATCTCCGCCAGCACCTGGGCCGTGCCCATGAGGATGGCCACGTGGTTGTCATGGCCGCACGCGTGCATGACCCCGACGGTCTGGCCGTTGTACTCCGTGGTGACCTTGGACGCGAAGGGCAGGTCCACCATCTCGGTGACGGGGAGCGCGTCCATGTCGGCCCGCAAGGCCACAGTGGGGCCCGGCCGCCCACCGTGGAGCACGCCCACTACTCCGGTGTGGGCCACCCCCGTCCGCACCTCCATGCCCAGGCTCCTCAGGTGGTCGGCCACCAGCTTCGACGTTCGGAACTCCCGGTTGCCCAGCTCCGGGTGCTGGTGGATGTCCTCGCGCCACGCCACGACCTGGGGGTTCACCTGGTCCACCAGGCGCTGGATCTCGGGCCAGGGGGCGCCGGCGCCGCTCTGCGCGGCGGCGGCGGTGGTGGTGACCGCCAGCGCGGCCAGGGCGAGGGCTACGGACGAGGAATGGGACATGCGTCCTCCGGGACTTCTGGTGATCGGAGGGGTAAGGATGGCGTCCCCAGCGTCCCGCCGCCACCGTCGCGCCGCCCAAGAATGTCTTGGCCCGCGTGTTGTGCGGGGTTAGCTTGGGCCGCTCTGAAACCTGGGTTTTTTCCGTCTTCTTCGACGCTTCGGAGGTTGGTGCCCGTGGCCCACGCCCACGCCCACGCCCCCCACGACGACATCGTCTACCCGGCCGCCATCCCCTTCGCCCTGGTCCACGTCGCCGCCTTCGGTGCGCTGTGGACGGGCTTCCCGGCCTACGCCGTGTGGATGGCGGTGATCCTGTACTTCGTCCGGATGTTCGCCGTCACCGGTGCGTACCACCGGTACTTCTCCCATCGCTCGTACAAGACGAGCCGGGTGGGGCAGTTCATCCTGGCGTTCCTGGCCCAGACGTCGGCCCAGCGGGGCGCCCTGTGGTGGGCGGCCATCCATCGGCACCACCACCTCCACTCCGACACCCCCGAGGACATCCACTCCCCGCGGCACCAAGGCTTCTGGTACGCCCACGTGGGATGGATCTTCAACCACAACAACTGGAAGCCCGACTACGGGACCATCCGGGACCTGGCCCGGTATCCCGAGCTCCGGTGGCTGGACCGGTTCTACCTGGTGCCCGCCGTGGCCCTGGGCGTGGCGTGCTTCGTGTTCGGCGGATGGCCGGGGCTGTTCGTGGGCTTCTTCCTCAGCACGGTGGTGCTCTACCACGGGACGTTCGCCATCAACTCCATGGCGCACGAGGTGGGCAATCAGCGCTACCTCACCGGCGACGACTCCCGGAACCACTGGTTCCTGGCCCTGGTGACGCTGGGCGAGGGGTGGCACAACAACCACCATCACTACCAGAGCTCCACCCGTCAGGGATTCAGGTGGTGGGAGATCGACATCACCTACTACCTCCTGAAGATGATGTCGTGGGTCAGGCTGGTGTGGGATCTGCGCGAGCCGCCCGAGGCCATCGTCCGGGGGGAGAAGCCCGTGGGACGCAAGGTGGTGGAGAAGGTGGCCCAGGATCTGGCATCGGCCGTCTCGGTGGAGGCCATCGTGGGTCGCGTGAAGGATGCCTGGGCCGAGTCCCATCGCCTGGAAGACCTGGCGGAGCGCGCCCGTCGCGCCCGCGGCCAGGTGGAGGAACGCCTCGCCGAGATGGCGCTCCCCCACCTCCCCACGGTGCCCGAGCTCCGGGAGATGGCCGAGGAGATGTTCCAGGAGTCCCCTTCGCTGGACGAGATCGTCAACCGGGCCCACGAGCTTCTCCAGCGGACCGTCGCCTCACGGGTCTGCGACCTGGCCCTGGCCGGTGCCTGAGCCATCTCCCTCTCGCAGGAGCCCTCCCGCGTGAGCCCCGTGCCCCGCCTTGCCCCCCGTGGCAGGGCGGGGCATTCTGTGAGGCTTTGAGATCCAGGGGTATGCGGCCCGCCGCCGCCGCCCCTCCTTCGCCGCTCTCAAACGGACGTCCGCATGGATCTGCTGCAGCAGTTCGTCGACTTCATGACCACCAACGTGGTGGAGAAGGGGATCAATGTCGGGGGAGAGAACATCCCCTACATGGTGATCCTCCTCCTGGGGACGGGGCTCTACCTGACCCTCCGCACCGGGTTCGTCCAGCTGCGCAGGCTGGGCCACGGCTTCGCCGTCACCTCCGGGCGGTATGACGACCCCAACGAGCCCGGCGACGTCAGCCACTTCCAGGCCCTCACCACGGCGTTGTCGGCCACGGTGGGCATCGGCAACATCGCCGGCGTGGCCATCGCCATCCACCTGGGGGGTCCCGGGGCGCTGTTCTGGATGTGGGTGACGGCGTTCCTGGGCATGGCCACCAAGTACTCCGAGGTCACCCTGGCGCAGCAGTATCGGGAAGTGAACAACGCCGGCGGTGCGCGCTGGGAAGGCGCGGTCTCCGGCGGTCCCATGTACTACATCGAGAAGGGTCTGGGGCCGAAGTGGAAGTGGATGGCCGTCTTCTTCGCCGCCATGCTGGGCTTCACGGCGTTCCTCACGGGGAACGCCGTGCAGGCCAACACCGTGGCGGACAACGTGGAGGCGGTGTGGGGCATCCCGGTATGGATTACCGGTCTGGTCACCGCGGGGCTGGTGGGCGCCGTGATCCTGGGCGGGATCAGCCGCATCGGACGCGTCACTTCCATCCTGGCACCCATGATGGCGGCGCTGTACGTCACCGGCGCCCTGATCATCATCTTCCTCCACCTCGACCAGCTCGTCCCGGCGCTGAGCCTCATCTTCCACGAGGCGTTCAATCCTTCGGCCGGGGTGGCAGGCACCGGCGTCGGCGTCTTCGTCATCACCATGATGTGGGGCGTGCGGCGCGGACTCTTCTCCAACGAGGCGGGGCAGGGCTCGGCGCCCATCGCCCATGCGGCGGCCAAGACCGACGAGCCCGTGTCCGAGGGCGTCGTGGCCCTCCTCGAGCCCTTCATCGACACCATCCTCATCTGCTCCATGACGGGCGTGGTCATCATCATGACCGGGATGTACCACGACCGGATCCCCACCGAGATCACCTTGTCGGGTGGGGACCTGAGCTACACCACCCTCACCGAAGGCGGACGCTACGTCTCCATGGATCCACCCTCGGAGATCCGGCTCCAGAACGGCATGGAGGTGGAGGAGGGCGTAGGCGCCCCGCTGGTGTCCTGGCACGAGACGGCCATCGACACGCTCTACGTGGACCAGGCCCAGACCATCCCCTTCAGCGGCATCGTCTATCCCGAGCGGGGCGACGCGACCTCCGACGACGGGCAGAGCTACACGTCGCTGTGGGGCAACGCGCCGGAGAGCGGGGCACCGCTGACCATGGAAGCGTTCCAGCGCGGCCTTCCCGGCAACTGGGGGCACTTCATCGTCCTCATCAGCGCCATCCTCTTCGCCGTGTCCACGGCGATCTCGTGGAGCTACTACGGCGACCGGTGCGCGAACTACCTCTTCGGGCACGGCGCGGTGCTGCCGTACAAGATCGTGTACGTCATCATGCACTACATGGGCGCGGTGGTCCCGCTGGCCGTGGTGTGGGCCATGGGCGACGTGGCCCTCTCCATCGTCATCATCCCCAACCTCGTCGCCCTCATCTTCCTGGCGCCGAAGGTGGTGGAGCTGACGCGGTCCTACTTCGAGCGGAGGCCGTGGGAGGAGAACGCCCGGGTCCACGCCGAGTGGAAGCGCACGCGGGAGTGACGCCGGCGGAGCGCCGGCGCCTCCATCCGGCCTGGAGGGCACCTGGCCCGTGAGGATGCCCGACGGCGCCGGCAGGCAGGGTGGCGGCGGCGTTCCTCCGGCGGAGCCGCGAACGAAAAGAGGGGCCTGCGCGGGAGACCATCTCCGCGCAGGCCCCTCGTCACGTGCGGCAGGGTCCGGGTGTGCTACGGTCCTTCCGGCGCGTCCTCGTCGTGGTGCATGGGCTCACCCCTGAGGAGCTTGGCGAAGCTCCAGATGAGGATGCTGAGCACCACGGCCCAGGCCGACAGCATGAAGATCAGGGCACGGTGTGTCATGCCGCTTCTCCTTGCGCCTCACGGCGCCGCCAGGCGATGCGGACCATGAGCATCAGGCCCGCGAGGATGAGGAGCATGGCCCCGCGCGACCACCAGCGCGTGACGTGCTCCGCCGGATCGATCCCGTCCATGAGCAGGGTTGGGATGGCTTCGGTCCAGGTCCACCAGGCCATCATCACGAGCAGGAAGAGCGGCGTGATGTAGCTCATGACGAACTTGTAGAACCTGGGGATCTGCCACGCCGCCCCCTGGTGGAGCTCCTTCCACATCTTGTCGGGCCCCAGGACCCAGACGAAGAGGATGGTCTCCAGGAGCGCCACCACCACGAGGCCGAAGGTACCGGCCCAGTAGTCCCACTCGGCAAGGAAGCCACCGGTGTAGTAGAGGATGTGCAGAAGCCCGATGGCCACCGCCACCGACGCCACCGTGAATCCAGCCTTCACCCGCGTGAAGTTGAAGTTCTCCTCCAGGAACGACATGGTGGGCGTGGCCATGGACACCGAGGAGGTGATCCCGGCGAAGAAGAGGAGCCCGAACCACATGATGCCGGCTCCCGCGGTGATGAGGGTTCCTCCCGGAAGCTTGTTGAAGACCAGGGGCATGGCCACGAAGCCCAGGTCGAAGGCACCCCCCTTGGCGATGGCCACCGCGCCCGCGACCCCGAAGAACGC
>JASFRY010000276.1:0-6322 GCA_050114675.1 Gemmatimonadota bacterium
CCGATTCCACCAACACGCCCCGCTAGGACCGGACCATGGTTCGCGCTTCTCTCTCGAGTGCCACGGCTGCCCTCCTCCTCCTGACCGCGTGCGGCGGCTCTGAGGGGCGCCCACAGCGCCCCCCGGTCCCCGTGGCGGTGGCCGCGGTCCAACAGGGCCCGGCGCCCTATGTCATCACGGCCGACGGGTCGGTGGAGCCCCTCCAGACGGTGCAGGTCGAGTCGCAGGTGGGCGGCGTGCTGGTTTCGGTGGACTTCCGGGAAGGCCAGGAGGTCACCCGGGGACAGCCCCTCTTCCATATCGACCCACGTCCGTTCCAGGCAGCGCTCATGCAGGCCGAAGCCAACCTGGCCCGGGACGAGGCCCAGGCCGTCAACAGCCGCAAGGACGCCGAGCGCTATCAGAGGCTCGTGGCCCAGGACTACGTCACCCGGGCGCAGGCCGACCAGGCTGAAGCCACCGCCCGGGCCCAGGCAGCCGCCGCCAAGGCGGACAGCGCCGCGGTCGAGACGGCGCGCCTCAACCTCTCCTACACCGTGATCCCCGCCCCCATCTCGGGACGCACGGGCTCGGTCCTGGTCCGCCAGGGGAACCTCGTGAAGGCCAACGCCTCACCGCTGGTGGTCATCAACCAGATCCACCCCATCCTGGTGCGCTTCCCCATCCAGGGCCGGGAGCTCCCCCTGGTGCAGAAATATGGAGCGGAGCAACCCCTCGAGGTCTCGGTGGCTCCTGCCGAGGAGGACGAGCAGGGCCTGGGCGAGGAGACCGGCGTTCTCACCTTCGTGGACAACGCGGTGGATCCCCAGACGGGCACCGTCATGCTCAAGGCCCGCTTCGACAACCAGGACCGGGGGCTGTGGCCAGGGGAATACGTGACCGTCCACCTCCAGGTGTACGTGCAGGACGACGCCATCACCGTCCCCCTCGGGGCCCCCGTGACCCAGCAGGGCGGGAGCTTCGTCTTCGTCGTGGCCGACGACGGGACGGCGCATCGAAGACCGGTGGAGCTGGGACGGACGCTGGATGATCGGGTCATCATCAGCTCGGGGCTCGAGCCGGGAGAGCAGGTGGTAACCGACGGGCAGTCGCGCCTCTCCGAGGGCGCGAAGGTCCAGATCAAGGGCGCCCCCACAGCCACCGCCAGCGACACCTCGGCATCCAGGGACGGAGGCGCGCCATGAACATCTCGGGTCTCTTCATCCGGCGGCCGGTCATGACCACGCTGGTCATGATCGCCATCCTGGCCTTCGGCATCTTCGCCTACCGGCTCCTCCCGGTGAGCGACCTGCCCACGGTGGACTATCCCACCCTCTCGGTGTCGGCGTCCCTGCCCGGCGCGAACCCCGAGACCATGGCCGCTGCCGTGGCCACGCCCCTGGAGCGCCAGTTCTCCACCATCCCGGGACTCGAGGACATGACGTCCCGGAGCTCGCTGGGATCCACCAACATCACGCTCCAGTTCGCCCTGAGCCGCAACATCGACGCCGCGGCGCAGGATGTGCAGTCCGCGGTGAGCCAGGCCCTGCGTCAGCTCCCCCAGGACATCCGCGCGCCGTCCATCCGCAAGTCCAACCCCACGGCGTCGCCCATCCTCTACTACGCGCTGACCACCGAGTCCATGCCCATCTCGGAGCTGGACCACTACGCCGAAACGGTGCTGGCCCAGCACATCTCCACCGTGGACGGCGTGGCAGAGGTCTCGGTATTCGGCGCACAGAAATACGCGGTGCGGGTGCAGCTCGACCCCGCCTCGCTGGCACAGCGGGGCATCGGCATCGACGAGGTGGCGTCGGCGATCTCGTCGGGCAACGTCAACCTGCCGTCGGGGGTCCTGTGGGGTCCGGACCGAGCCTACACGGTTCAGGCGAGCGGCCAGCTCCACGACGCTGCCGCATTCCGCCGCCTCGCGGTGACGTACCGCAACGGGGCACCAGTGCACCTCGGGGACCTGGGCAAGGTGCTGGACGACGTGCAGAACAACCGCACGGCGTCGACCTTCAACGGAAAGCCGTCGGTCATCCTGGCCATACAGCGCCAGCCCGGCACCAACACCGTAGCCGTGGCCCAGGGAGTACGCGCCCAGGTGAACGAGCTGCGGAGCCGCATCCCCGCCGGCGTGAACATCCAGATCCTCTACGACCGCTCCGCGTCCATCCAGGCCTCGGTGCACGACGTGAAGTTCACCCTCATGCTCACGCTGTTCCTGGTGGTGATGGTCATCTTCCTCTTCTTGAGGAACGTGTCGGCCACGATCATCCCCAGCCTGGCCCTCCCCATGTCCATCGTGGGGACGTTCTCGGTCATGTACCTCATGGGGTACAGCCTGGACAACCTGTCGCTCATGGCGCTTACGCTGTCGGTGGGCTTCGTGGTGGACGACGCCATCGTCATGCTCGAGAACATCGTGCGCCACATGGAGATGGGGAAAGGTCCCATGCAGGCGGCGCTGGAGGGGTCCCGGGAGATCGGATTCACCATCCTCTCCATGACGCTGTCCCTCACCGCGGTCTTCATCCCCATCCTCTTCATGGGGGGGATCCTGGGCCGGCTCTTCCACGAGTTCGCGGTGACCATCGGCGTGGCCATCCTGGTGTCGGGCTTCGTGTCCCTGACCCTCACCCCCATGCTGGGGAGCCGCTTCCTCCGCCCCGGCCGCGAGGCTCATCACGGCAAGGTCTACGAATGGAGCGAAGGGGTGTACGCCCGGGTGCTGGGCGTGTACGAGCGGAGCCTGGCGTGGGTCATGGAGCGCCGCCGGAGCGCGCTGGCGTTCTCCGCGGCCATCCTCTTCGCCACCGTGGCGCTCTTCATGGTCGTCCCCAAGGGCTTCCTGCCCAGCGAGGACACGGGGCACATCGAGGGAACCACGGAAGGAGCCCAGGGCATCGCATTCGACGCCATGGTGGCGCACCAGCGCGAGGTGGCGGATATCGTCCAGGCCGACCCCAACGTGGAGGCCTTCATGAGCTTCGTGGGCGGCGGCTTCGGCGGAGGCGGCAATACGGGACGCCTGAGCATCCACCTCAAGCCCCGCAACGAGCGCCAGCCCGTGGACGCCGTCATCCGGGAGCTCAATCGGAAGCTCTCCGGCATCACGGGGCTGCGGGTGTTCATGCAGAATCCCCCGCCCATCCGCATCGGGGGCCGCTTCGCCCAGAGCCTGTACCAGTACACGCTGCAGAGCTCCAACATCGACACCCTGTACGCCGCGTCCCGGGCGCTGGAAGCACGCCTGGCCGAGCTGCCCCAGATCATCGACGTCACCTCGGACCTGAAGATCGGCAATCCCCAGGTGGACGTGTCCATCGACCGGGAGCGGGCAGCGTCTCTGGGCGTGAGCGCCCAGCAGGTGGAGATGGCGCTGTACGACGCGTACGGGTCACGCCAGGTGTCCACCATCTACACCCAGGACGACGAGTACTGGGTCATCATGGAGCTGCTGCCCCGTTACCAGCAGGACATCGACGCCCTCAACCAGCTCTACGTGCGCTCGTCCAGGGGGACGCTGGTGCCCATGAGCTCCGTGGCCACACTGAGCCGCGGTATCGGGCCCGTAGCCGTGAACCACTCGGGTCAGGTGCCTTCGGTGACACTCTCGTTCAACCTGGCCCCCAACGTCGCCCTTGGAGACGCGGTGCGCTCCGTGCAGGCCACCGCCCGCCAGGTGCTTCCGTCCAGCGTGAGCACCACCTTCAGCGGCACCGCCCAGGCGTTCCAGGACACCCAGAAGGGCCTGCTGCTCCTCCTGGGCATGGCCATCTTCGTCATCTACGTGGTGCTGGGCATCCTGTACGAGAGCTTCATCCACCCGATGACCATCCTCAGCGGCATCCCCTTCGCCGCGTTCGGCGCGCTCCTCACTCTGTGGGCCACCGGCACCGACCTGAGCGTCTACTCCTTCGTGGGCATCATCATGTTGGTGGGTCTGGTGAAGAAGAACGCCATCATGATGATCGACTTCGCCCTGGACGCGGAGCGCACCGAGGGCAAGAGTCCGCGGGACGCCATTCTCCAGGCGTGCAGCATCCGCTTCCGGCCCATCATGATGACCACCATGGCCGCCCTCATGGCCACGCTCCCCATCGCCCTGGGCACCGGCTCCGGCTCCGAGTCGCGGCGTCCCCTGGGCATCGCGGTGGTGGGCGGATTGGCGTTCTCCCAGCTCATCACCCTCTACGTCACGCCGGTGGTCTACACGTACCTGGACCAGCTCCAGAACTGGGCATCCCGCCGGTTCGCCCGCACCGCCGAGGTCACGGTGCCGTCCGGGGACGTGGGCTGGGCCCAGGGAGACTGACGCGCCCGACGGCGTCGGTCACGGATCGCCACCGCGGCCTCACGGGACCGACACGAAGTGAAGGCCCCCTTCCCGCCTCAGTGGAAGAAGATGTAGGCGATGAAGATCGCGGCCACGATCCCGGCGCCATCTGCGATGAGGCCGCACGGCACGGCGTGACGGGTCTTCTTCACCGACACCGACCCGAAGTACAGGGCGATGATATAGAAGGTGGTGTCGGTGGATCCCTGGAAGGTCGAGGCCAGACGTCCCACGAAGGAGTCGGCGCCGTAGGTCTGCATGGCGTCTACCATCATGCCCCGTGCGCCGCTCCCGCTCAGGGGCTTCATGAGGGCCGTCGGGAGCGCCCGGATGAAGTCCGTGTTGACCCCCATTGCCGAGAAGCCTCGCCCGATGGCCGATACGAGCACGTCCATGGCCCCCGACGCACGGAAGACGCCGATGGCCACCAGGATGGCCACCAGGTAGGGGATGATCTTCACCACCACGGTGAAGCCCTCCTTGGCGCCGTCGATGAACGCCTCATAGACGTTCACCCTCCGCAGCGCCGCCATGGCGATGAACACGGCGATGATCCCGAAGAGCATGACGTTCGCGACCAGGGTGGACACCACCTCCACCTGGTCCTGAGGAAGCCGCGAGAAGTACCACAGGGTCCCCGCGATCACCGCGGTCAGCCCGCCCAGGTACCCCAGGATCACCCGGTCGAAGAGGTTGATGCGCTGGGCCACGGCCACGGCGATGAGTCCGGCCACCGTGGAGAAGAAGGTGCTCAGCAGGATGGGAAGGAAGATGTCCGCCGGATTGGCCGCCCCCATCTGGGCCCGGTACACCATGATGCTGATGGGGAGCACCGTGAGCCCGGACGTGTTGAGCACCAGGAACATGATCTGGGCGTTGGACGCCGTGTCCTTCTCCGGGTTGAGATCCTGGAGCTCCTGCATGGCCTTGAGGCCCAGGGGCGTCGCCGCGTTGTCGAGACCCAGCATGTTGGCGGCGAAGTTCATGATCATGGATCCGAACACCGGGTGCTCCCGGGGGATCTCGGGAAAGAGCCGTCGGAAGAAGGGACGCACCACCTTGGCCAGAGCCGAGACCGCCCCGCCCTCCTCGCCCACCTTCATGAGGCCCAGCCAGAGCGTGAGCACGCCGGTGAGGCCCAGGGAGATCTCGAAGCCCGTCTTCGCCATCTCGAAGGTGCTGTTCACCATCTCGGTGAAGATCTGGGTGTCGTGGAAGACCACGAGCTTCACCGACGCCACGACGAAGGCGATGAGGAAGAAGGCGATCCAGATGACGTTGAGGGCCATGGGTGGCGCCTATCCGTCTCGGGTGAGGATGTCCACCAGCACCGGCACGTGCTCCCGCACGGCGGCGTCGGGCGTGATGAGGGGGAACTCGTAGGTGACCACGGGGAGCCCACGCTCCCTGGCCCACGTCCCGAACGATCCCGGTGTCGGATAGCCCACGTCGGGCACCAGGGGCATGCCCGTTCGCTGGGCGATCCACGTCCCCAGCTCGGTCTCGTTGGGGTCGTCGATGCACGCCAATGGCGCGTGGAGCGCCACCACCACCTCAGGCTCCAACTCCTCGATGAGCGCCATGAGGGCCCGGGTCTCGGGCTCGGAGCCCGGCGCGTCACCGGGGCTCAGCTCCACGTCCCTCGGATCGTCCATGGTCTCGCGATGCATGATGGGCCCGGCCCGCCAGTCCGAGGAGGGGAAGTTCCGGTTCAGCTCCACCCCCCGGGCGTTGCCCCGGGTGCCCCGGAGGAGGCCGTCGGGGTTGGCGGCCAGCACCACGGCGCAGTGGGGCGACGGCTCCGACAGGTGGCGGAGCGCCAGGGAGAGGGCCGCGGTGGTCTCGCCCTCGTTGCCGTGGATGGAGGCGAACACCAGGGTCCTGCACACCCCCGAAGGCCGCCAGACTTCCAGGGGGTGGCCCAGGACCGAGCGGCCGTAGGTGTCGGGCTCGAGTGCGAGAGATCCGCGATCGGAGCGCGCGCGCAGCTTCATGGATGAT
>JASFRY010000277.1:0-6295 GCA_050114675.1 Gemmatimonadota bacterium
CTTCCTGGCCCTGGGCGCGGTTCTGGCCGAGCTGGGCGAGGATCTCGGCCTGCTGCTCCCGGGCCTGGGCCTGTTGGGCCCGGGCCTCGGCCTGTTGCGCCCGGGCCTCCCGTTCGACCGCGCCGGTCTGCCCGGACAGCGGTCCCGCCCATGCCAACGTCAAGGCGACAGCCGCCGCACCCATCCACCGCTTCGTCATCTTCGCACGCATGATCGCGTTCTCCTGGTCAAGTCCCGGACAGCCCGGCGCCCGGCGGAACCACCGCCTGGATCCGGGGCAGGACGTCACGCTCTTCGAGGCCCTGAAGGGCAAGATTCAACTCCGATCGGGCACGCATGCCGTCGGAGGCCTGTGCTTCGCTCACGCCGACGATCTGGACCAGCACCAGCTCCAGATCCTCCAGCAGATCCCGCATGGCGGGGTCGTCGTTCTCCCTGGAATCGAGGAGGAGCCGGGTCTGGGTCAGCAGCGCCCGGGCCCACACTCCGGTGCCCGGCTCCAGCTGCCCCTGGCGACCGTCGGCCCGCACCAGGGTCAGGAGCGACTCGGTCTGCCCCAGGTGATCCAGGGCAGCCATGCGCAGCACCGCGTCGTCGGGCTGCGCCGTCCCCTCCGACGCCATCTCCGGCGCGGAAGGCGCGCTCATGCGCCCGATGCCGATGCCCACGACCAGCACCGCCGCGGCGGCCGCGGCCCATCCGAGCGGCCGCTGCCAGCGGGCCCGCCGACGGCGCGCCGCCTCCAGCGGGACCACCTGCTCGTCCCGGGATCCGAGGCCCGCCGAGATGGCGGTCCACATCTCGTCCCGGGGTGTGGGCGGCGGGGCGTTGTAGCCCTCCCGCAGCACCTCCCGGAGCTGGTCCATCCCCTCGTCGCGTTCTTCGGACATCACACGTACTCCTGCATCGCGTCGCCCAGCGATTCCCTCAGCTTGGCCCGGGCCCGAAAGAGCCTCGCCTTCGAGGTCCCTTCGGCCACGCCCAGCGCTTCGGCGATCTCACCGTGGCTGTATCCTTCCAGGTCGTGCATCAGAAACACCGTTCGGTACATCTCCGGGAGGCCGTCCACCGCGTCGGCCAGCCGCTCCCGCACGCCGGCGTCCAGCGTCTCTCCCGTCCGCGCCAGGTGGGCGGCGTCCTCCAGCGAGCGCTCTCGCTTGCGGTGGCGATCAACCTTCCGGATCCCGTTGAGGGAAACCGAGACCGCGATGGAGTGCAGCCACGTGGAGAACGCCGCGTCACCCCGGAACTGGTCCAACCGCTGCCAGGCCCGCAGGAACGTGTCCTGCGTGAAGTCCCGGGCCAGATCGTCCCGTCCTGCCATGCGGTACGCCAACCGGTAGATCCGGTCCACGTTCGCGTCGTACAGGGCTCGAAACGCGACCTGGTCGCCCCCCTTCGCCCGCTCCACCATTTCCCGTTCGTTCAAGAGAAGAGCTCGCTGATCGCCGTGGTCGCCCTCTTCTGCTCCATGGGACACGACGTCCCGGGGAACGGTTGCGTCTTTCCTCGCCGGCGGGGCCGACTCCGGCGCTCGGCGTGGACGGGGCCCGGAGCATCCTGACCGCGGGGACCCGGGACGTTATCTTGCCGCGCCCGTCCCGTTCCCTCGTTCCCCGTGCCATGCGTCGTCACCTCGCCCTTCCTTCCCGGATGCTCCCGGTCCTCGTGGGGGCGGTGGTCGCCATGGCGGCCTGTGGGGGAGATCGCCGCACGGGCGACCCCGACCTGCAGCTCCGCTGGGTCGTGGAGCCGTCCCCGCCCCACGTGGGCAGCGCCACCGTCCGCGTCGACGTGGCCGACGTGGACTGGACGCCCCGCAACGGGGCGCTGGTCGTCATCACGGGCCTGCGCGACAGCGTGCGGATGGCGGTGGACACGGCGGTGGGCCAGGGCGCCGGGCAATACCTGGCGGAGGGCTTCCCCTTCGTGGTGGCCGGGGACTGGGTCCTTCGCACCCGGGTGGAAACCGTGGACGGGCGTTGGACCGAGGTGGACCATCCGGTGAAGGTGGCGGCCGGAGGGGGTTAGACCCCGATCGCGACGACACACGGCGGCGTCATGCCCGAAGGTCCATGGGGATGACGAGACGGGCCCGGGCACCCGAGCCCTCGCCACGATTCTCCAGCACCAGGCTTCCGCCGTGCCCCTCGGCGATCTGGCGCGACAGCACCAGCCCGATGCCCGAGCCGCCGGGCTTCGTCGTGTAGAACGGGACGAAGAGGTTGCCCGTGTCCCCCAGGCCCGGCCCCTCGTCCTCGACCAGGAGATGGAGCTTTCCGCCCCGGGTCAGCCAGCGCAGCAGCACCCGCCCCCCGGTTCCCGCCTCGAGCGTGGCGTCCACGGCGTTGCGCACCAGGTTGATGAGGGCCTGCTCCAGCTGGTCGGCGTCGGCCTGGACGGTCACGCCGCTCCCCGGCACCACCTCCACCGGGAGGCGTGTCTCCAGGTGAGCCACCCGACGCACCAGGGCGTGCACGTCCACCGGGCCCAGCTCGGGCTGGGGGAGGCGCGCCAGCTTGGCGTAGGAGGCCATGAAGCGCCCCAGCGCCTCGGCCCGGGTGGAGATGACCTGCAGGCCGCGCTGCACGTCGTCGTCCAGGTCGTCGGGGAGCGCTCCCTTGCCCAGGAGGTGGGTGAGGCTCCCGGAGATGGACTTGATGGGCGCCAGGGAGTTGTTGATCTCGTGGGACAGCACCCGGATGATGCGCTTCCACGCCTGGCGCTCCTCCTCGCGCAGGGCGCGGCTCAGGTCGGAGAGGGCCACCAGCTGGAGGGGATTGCCTTCCTGGCGCACCACCGAGCGGCGGAGCTCCCACCGCCCCGTCCCTCCCGGGAAGGAGATCTCCACCGTCCGGGGCGCCACCCCGTGGAGCGTGTCCTCGAGACGGAGCTCGGAGGCCGACTTCCCGATGAGGCGCTCGGCCGCCTGGCCCAGGAGGCGCTCCCCGGCCCGGTTGACGATGCGGAGCGTCTCGTCGGCGTCGAAGGCGAGAACCGCCACGTCGATCTCCTCCAGCACCTTGCGCAGCGTCTCCGTGGCCTCCACGGCGCCCAGGCGCTGCTCCCGGAGGATCTCCTCCAGGTTGTTCACCTCCAGGTACGCCAGGGAGAGGGCGTCGGTGTCCGCCGCCTCCACCCGGGCCCGGATGGAGAAGTCTCCCTCCCGGAGGGCGGCCAGCATGTTGGCCAGCGTCCCCAGGGGACGCACCACGCTCTCCCGGACGGCGGCGGTGAGGGCGCCCCACGCCGCCAGGAGGGCCACCGTGGCGGTCCACTGCACGCGGGCGGAGAGCGGCTCCAGCCAGATGAAGCCCAGGGCCACCCCCATCCCCGGCAGGCCCGCCAGGACGGCGAGCAGGACGATCCGCCGGTCGTGGCCCAGCCCCTTCCACCAGGAGGGCACGGGCCTACCCACCCAGGTCGTGGCGCTGGAGACGGCGGTAGAGGGCGCTCCGGCTCAGCCCCAGGGCCTCGGCCGCCTTGCTCACGTTGCCCTGGTAGCGCTCCAGCGCCTTCTCGATGAGGAGGCGCTCGGCTTCGTCCAGGGTGAGCTCCTCCATGAGGATGGAGCCGTCCTCCCGCCGCCGGAGCCCCAGGTCGGAGGCCTCGATGCGCCGGCTGCGGGCCATGAGGGTGGACCGCTCCACGGCGTGCTGGAGCTCCCGGACGTTGCCCGGCCACGAGTGGCTCAGCAGCGCCTCCATGGCGGCGTCGGACAGGCCCTCCAGGTCCCTTCCGTAACGCTGTGCGCTCTTCTCCAGGAAGTGCTGCGCCAGCAAGGGGATATCCTCTCTCCGCTCACGCAGGGGTGGAAGGCGGATCTCCACCGTGTTCAGGCGGTAGAGGAGGTCCTCGCGGAAGTCGCCGTGGGCCACCGACTCCCCCAGATTCGCGTTGGTGGCCGACAGCACCCGCACGTCCACCTTGCGGATCTTGGACGAGCCCACCCGCTGGATCTCCCCCGTCTCCAGCACCCGCAGGAGCTTGGCCTGCTGCTGCGGCTGAACGTTGGCGATCTCGTCCAGGAAGAGGGTGCCGCCGTCGGCCAGCTCGAAGCACCCCACCCGGTCGGTCTTGGCGTCGGTGAAGGCGCCTTTCACGTGTCCGAAGAGCTCGCTCTCGAAGACGCCTTCGCTGAAGCCCCCGGCGTTCACCGCCACGAGGGGGTTCGACGAGCGGGGCGACACGTGGTGGAGCCAGCGGGCCACCACCTCCTTCCCCGTCCCGTGCTCCCCCACGATGAGCACGTTGGCGTCGGACGGACCCACCCGCTCGATGATGTCCAGGACCGGCTGCATCGCCTTGGACGCCGCAATGAGCTCGGGAACCCCCTCGCCCTTGAGGTGGCGGTTCTCCCCCTCCAGGAGCTGGCTGCGGCGCAGTGCCCGCCCCAGCTCGACGTGGGTGCGCACCATGGTGAGGAGGCGCTCGTTGTCCCACGGCTTCTCGATGTAGTCGCGGGCGCCCCGCCGCATGGCCTCCACCGCCCCCTCCACGCTGCCCCAGGCCGTCATCACCACCACGGGGAGGGTGCCGTCCAGCTCCCGCAGCTGGGTCAGGAGGTCCAGGCCCTCCTTCCCCGACGTGGTGTCGCGGGTGTAGTTGAGGTCCATGAGCACCAGATCGAAGTCGCCCGTCTCCACGGCGTGGATCACCCCGGCGGGAGAGCTGGCGGTCTGGATCTCGAATCCCTCGCCCTTGAGGAGGAGGCGCAGCGCCTCCAGGACGTCGGGCTGGTCGTCGGCGACGAGGATACGGGAAGGCATGGCCAATCTTGGCACCGGCGAGGACACGGCGCCACCGTGGGGAGCCCCGGGATGGAGCGCTATTCTTCGACGATCCAGCCGTCCCGCAGCTGGATGATGCGGTTGCCGTAGCGGGCGTATTCCTCGTTGTGGGTCACCTGGATGATCGTGGTGCCCTCCCGGTTGAGCTGGGCCAGCAGGTCCATGATCATGCGCCCCTGGCTGGAATGGAGGCTTCCGGTGGGCTCGTCGGCCAGGATCATGGCCGGCTCGGCGATGATGGCCCGGGCCACGGCCACGAGCTGCTGCTGGCCGCCCGAGAGCTGGCTGGGGTAGAGGTCCTTCTTGCCCACGATCTGGAAGCGGTCCAGGGCGTCGGCCACGATGGCCTGACGGTCCTTTCGCTTCACGTTCCGGTAGGAGAGGGGGATCTCCAGGTTCTCGTAGACCGTCAGGTCGTCCAGGAGGTGGTACTGCTGGAAGACGAAGCCGATGTACTTCTTGTTAAGGTCGATGCGGGCCCGGGACTTCATGGCGTGCACCGGCTCGCCCAGGAGGAAGTACTCGCCGCGCCAGTCTCCGTCGAGCATCCCCAGGATGGAGAGGAGGGTGGACTTCCCGGCCCCGGAAGGGCCCATGATGGTGACGAACTCACCCTTCTCCACGTCGGCGCTGATGCGGCGGAGCACGAAGGTCTCCCCCGCCCCGGTCTTGAAGGACTTCTCGATGTTTCTGAGCTTGATCATCCGTTGGTTCCCATCCTGGGGCTCCACACCCCGCCACACCCTGGAGACGCCCGCAGGCGCCTCCCTTCCACCACCGTTGGACGGCCCCGGAGCCCCGGAGGTTTCCCCGCGGCCGCCACAGACCGACAAGCTACCAGGAAACCGGGGCCATGCCAGCCGCCCGCCTCGCTACTCCGATCGCAGCGCCTCCACGGGCTCCACGTTCGACGCACGTCTCGCCGGTGCCCATGCCGCAGCCATGACCACGGCCATGAGGACGCCGGCCACGCCGAGGAGCGCCACCGGATCCACCGGGCTGAGGCCCAGAAGGAGGAAGCGCATCAGGTAGCCCACGGCGACGGCCACCAGCGCCCCCACGGCCAGGCCCGGCACGGCCAGGCCCACCCCGCTCCTGAGAATGAGCCCCAGGACCCGGCGGCGGCCGGCCCCCAGCGCCATGCGCACGCCGATCTCCCGGGTCCGCTGTGAGACGGCGACGGCGACCACGCCGTAGATCCCCACCCCGGACAACAGGAGGGCCAGGAAGCCCAGCACCGACGTGATGGACGCGGCCACCCGCTGGGGCAGGATCCCCAGACTCGTATAGCGCCGGAGGCTGATCACCGGGGTGAGGGACAGGCTCCCGTCCAGGCTCAGGATGGCCTGCCGCAGCGCCGGCGCCACCTGGGCGATGCCCCCCGGCGCACGGACCACCACGCGGAGCGACGGCCGGTACACCTGCCAGAGGGGGAGGTACACGAAGGGCTTGGGCTGCTCGGTGAGGACCTGGTTCTTCACGTCCTCCACCACTCCAACGACGGT
>JASFRY010000278.1:0-6292 GCA_050114675.1 Gemmatimonadota bacterium
CGAAGGGGAGGCCGATCGGGGGCCCGCGAGCATCGTGGACTTCACGATCTCGGTGCCGCGGAGCATGGCCGTGGAGCTCGACGGCATGTATACCGACATGTCGGTCGACGGCGTCGACGGTGACGTGTCGGCGGAGACGCTCCAGGGCGACATCAGCGTCACGGGCGGCAAGGGAGCCGTGGAGGTCTCCACCACCACCGGCAAGGTGCTGATCCAGGGTGCCGGGGGGAGGATCGACGCCGAGACCGCCGCCGGGGACATCCGATTCGTTGACGTATCCGGCGAGATCTCGGGCGAGTCTGCCGGAGGGAGCATCGACTTCGAGAACGCGACGCCGTCCTCCGTGGACGTGGGAACTACCGGCGGACACATCCGCTACGAGGGCTCGTTGGATCCGAACGGCACGTACTACTTCGGGAGCTACGGTGGATCGGTGGTCCTGGTGCTGCCCGAGGGCACACCGGCCTCCATGAGCCTGGCAAGCATCCACTCCTCCGTGGTGACCAACCTGGGCGGTGAGATGCAGCGGTTCCGCTCCGGAGACCGGCACCAGGTCGACGTCAATGGAGGCGGGGCCATCGTCGAGATCGAGACCTTCGGAGGCCGCATCGCCGTGGTGAGGAAGGGCACGGAAGACACGGTGGGCGCAACCGACCAGAGCCGGGGGGAATGGCCCGGTCTGGCCGGGTCGATCCAGGAGGGCATCCGGTCCTCCTTGAAGGCAGGTTGGGCGAGCGGATGGCTCTACGGGAAGGACGTGCCCCAGTCTCGGGACACGGTACCTGCAACTATTCGACCCTGACTCTCGTCTATTATCACATAGGCGCGACGGGCGGGCCTCCGAGACGGGGCTCGCCGCGTCGATCGGGACCCGCACCCCGTAGGCTTCGAGGGAGGAAGAGCAGATGGCTGGAGAGCATGCGCTGATCAACCTGGAGGGCCTGAGCAAGGTCTTCTACACGGAAGAGGTGGAGACGCACGCCCTGTCGAACATCACGATGGGGATCCAGACGGGGGAGTTCGTGTCCATCGCGGGACCGTCGGGGTGCGGGAAGACGACGCTGTTGTCGATCCTGGGGCTTCTGGACTCGCCGACGGCGGGGAAGTACCTGCTGGACGACGAGCCGGTGGAGAACCTGAGCGCGAGCCAGCGGGCGAAGATCCGGAACCAGGCGATCGGGTTCATCTTCCAGGCGTTCAACCTGATCGGTGACCTGACGGTGTACGAGAACGTGGAGCTGCCGCTGACGTACCGGGGGATGCCGGGGAGCGAGCGGAAGGAGCGGGTGCAGGCGGCGCTGGAGCGTGTGGGGATGGCGCACCGGATGGGGCACTATCCGAGCCAGCTGTCGGGGGGCCAGCAGCAGCGGGTGGCGGTGGCGCGCGCCATCGTGGGCAAGCCGCTGATCCTCCTGGCGGACGAGCCGACGGGGAACCTGGACTCGAAGAACGGGAACGCGGTGATGGAGCTGCTGCAGGAGCTCCACGACGACGGGGCGACGATCTGCATGGTGACCCACGATCCGCGCTACGCCCACGAGGCCGACCGCTCCATCCACCTCTTCGACGGCCAGGTGGTGAGCGAGGACGACGCCCGGCGGGCGCAGGAGCTGGAGCAGGCCGGCTTCGACATGCACTAGTGCCGGACGCGTGAAATCGGCGCCATACGGCGTTGGGCTCCGCGCCGGTCGCTGCGACGTAGCTCGTGCTACGTCTCACTTCCGGTGCTCGCCCGCCTTGTCGGGCATCCGATTTGACGCGCCCCAGTGCGGGAGGGGGCTTTTCGCTCGCCTGCGGCGTCGCGCCGGCGGCTACGTCACTTGAGGTTGGGAGGGGTTCCGTAGGGTGAGCACGCTTCTTCGAGACATCCGGTATTCGTTCCGCACGCTGCTGCGGGCGCCTCTGTTCACCGTCGTCGTCGTGGCGACGCTGGCGCTGGGGATCGGGGCCAACACGGCCATCTTCAGCGTGGTGAACGCGGTCCTCCTGGAGAAGCTGCCGTATCCCGATGCCGACCGGCTCGTCACGGTGTGGCACGACGTGACGAAGACGGGAGGGGCTCTGGGCAACCGGGAGTGGCTCAACTACCCGACGTACCAGGACCTCCGTGACGAGCCGGGTCTCTTCTCCGCCGTGGGTGTCTGGACGGGTTGGGGCCCCACCCTGACAGGGGTGGAGGACCCGGTGGTGCTCCAGGGCGCGGGCGTGAGCCACGAGATGTTCTCCGACGTTCTGGGTGTACGGCCGGCGCTGGGGCGGGGCTTTCTCCCGTCTGACGACGTGGAGGGCTCCGAGGGGGTGGTCCTTCTGAGCTGGGGGCTGTGGCAGAGCCGGTTCGGCGGCGCGTCCGACGTGGTGGGACGCAGCATCAACCTCTCGGAGACTCCCTACACGGTGGTGGGGGTCATGCCCGAGGGCTTCTCGCCGCCCTTCGCGCCCGGCGCCCAACTGTGGCGCGCCCTCGGAGCCAGCGGAGCCCAGGACTGTGGTCGAGGCTGTTTCGGGATGCGGGCCGTGGCGCGCCTGGCGCCCGGTGTCTCCATGGCGCAGGCCCGGACCCACCTGGCCGCGCTGGCCACCCGCCTGGAAGAGGCCTACCCCGAGACCCGCACCAACGTGGGTCTGTCCATGTTCGGTCTCCGCGACGACCTGACGCGGGAGGCGTCCCGGCCCCTCTGGGTGCTCCTGGGCGCCGTCGGGTTCGTGCTCCTCATCGCCTGCACCAACGTGGCCAACCTTCTTCTGGCCCGGGGCGCGGCCCGGGAGGGCGAGCTGGCGGTGCGTGTCGCCCTGGGGGCAGGCCGGGGTCCCATCGTCGCCCAGATGCTCACCGAGAGCCTGGTGCTCTCGATCCTCGGGGGTGGTGCCGGGTTGGCCCTGGCTTCCTGGGCGACCGACGCTCTCCTGAAGCTGGCACCGGCGGGTGCGGTACCTCGCCTGGACACGGTGGGCATGAGTGGCCCGGTGCTGGCCTTCACGGCCGGGGTCACGGTGCTGACGGGCCTTCTCTTCGGCCTGGTGCCGGCCTGGCGGGCCAGCCGCCAGGACGTGCGCACGGGGCTGCACGCGACGGGGCGGGGGGCCTCGGGCGGACTCCGCCTGCGGAGCGCCCTGGCCGTGACCCAGGTGGCGCTGGCGCTCGTGCTCCTCGTAGGCGCGGGCCTGCTGATCCGCTCGTTCCAGCGGCTCAACGGGGCGGACCTGGGCTTCAGCACCCAGGGCGTGATGGCCATGAACGTCACCACGCGGTACGCGGATGGGGCGGAGCGGCGCGCCTTCTACCAGGCGCTCCTCTCCCGCTTGTCGGGGCTTCCGGGCGTGGAGGCGGCCGGCGCGGTGAGTGCGCTGCCCATGGCAGGGTACGATGGAGACGCCACGTTTCGCATCGAGGGCGAGCCCCCACCAGAGCGCGGCGTGAACCAGGCGGCGTGGGTGCGTCCCGTCACCGACGGGTACTTCGAGACCGTGCACCTCGCCCTGATGGCCGGCCGGGGCTTCCGACCCGGCGACGACGCCGATGGGGACCGCGTGGTCGTCATCAACCAGACCATGGCCCGGCAGTACTTCCCGGAGGGCGACGCCCTGGGGCGTCGAATCGCCTTCGGGTCGTCGGATGAGCCGACCTGGCGCACCGTGGTGGGAATCGCCCACGACGTGCGGCAGTTCGGAGTCCGGGAGCCGGCCCGGCCGGCCGTCTACCTCCCGTACCGACAAGTCTCGTTCGCCGCGATGTTCGTGGTGGTGAGGACCGACGGCGACCCCACCTCGCTGGTGCCGGACATGAGGGAGGCGGTCTCCGGGCTCGATCCTTCGCTGGCGGCGTCCAACGTACAGCCACTCCAGACCTACGTGGACGCCTCCCTGGCGCCGGATCGCTTCGTCACCAGCCTGCTGACCCTCTTCGCCCTTGTGGCCCTCCTGCTGTCGGCCGTGGGGATCTACGGCGTGGTGTCGTACGGCGTGACGCGGCGGATGCGCGAGATGGGGATCCGGGTGGCCCTGGGCGCCGAGGGCGCCGACGTGCTCCGTCTGGTGGTCCGCGGGGCCCTGGTCATGGCGGGCACCGGGGTGGCCCTGGGCATGGTCGGATCTCTCGCCCTGGGCAAGATGGTGGCGGGACTCCTGTACGACGTGCCTCCCACCGATCCCGTCACCTTCCTGGCCACGGCGGCCATCCTGGGAGGCGTGGCGGTCCTGGCGGCGTGGATGCCGGCGCGGCGGGCCATGCGGGCAGACCCGGTTTCGGTGCTGCGCCAGGAGTAGCGCCGGGTCCCGACGGTGCACGCCGAAACCGCTCCGGAGGGAGGGCCGTAGGGACACCGGATCCACTTCTCCCCGGAGACCCATGGACACCTTGGCCACCGACCTCCGCCTGGCCCTCCGCCAGATCCGGCGCCGACCCGTCTTCGCCATCGTGGCCGCCCTCTCCCTGGCCATCGGCGTGGGCGCGAACACGGCCATCTTCAGCGCGGTGAGCGCCCTCCTGCTGCGTCCGGTGCCGGGCGTCCGCCAGCCCGATCGCGTCGTGGAGCTCGGCCGGACCCAGCAGGGTCACGGCTTCGACTCGTTCACCTATCCGGACTACGTGGACGTTCGCGACCAGGTTGCCGCCTTCCAGAGCGCGGCGGCGTACACCTGGGAGGTATTCAGCCTGAGCCGGGGCGGGGAGGGCGAGCGCATCACCGGGATGCAGGTGACGCCCTCCTATTTCGACGTCATGGGCGTCCGGCCGGCCCTGGGGCGCTTCTTCACCGAGGAGGAGGACCGGCCCGGCGGAGACCCCACGGTGGTGGTGCTGGACCACGACTTCTGGCGCGCCCGCCTGGGCGGAGACCCGAGCGTCGTGGGCTCCACCGTGCGCATCAACCGCGTCTCCTTCACTGTGGTGGGGGTGGCACCCGACGACTTCCACGGCCACACGGTCGGGTTCCGACCCGATGTCTACATGCCGTTGCGGGCCGTCCTCCTTCTGAAGGAGGGCTGGGACCAGTTCGACAACCGGGGCGCGAGCTGGCATCAGGCCGTGGCGCGCCTCGCGCCCGGTGCCACCGTGGAAGAGGCGGACACGCAGGTGAAGGGCGTCTTCACCCGCCTTGGGGAGGCCTATCCCGACGTCGAGAAGGGGCGCAGCGCCTCCGTGGTTCCCCTGGGCCTGGTGCCCGGTGCGGCCCGCACCGGGGTCTCGGCCTTCCTGGGGGTCCTCATGGGGATGGCGGGCCTCATGCTCCTGGTCACGTGCACCAACGTCGCCGGAATGTTCATCGCCCGGGCGACTTCCCGGGAGAAGGAGATCGCCGTGCGCCTGGCGCTGGGCTCGGGGCGGAGGCGCCTCGTGCGCCAGCTCCTGACCGAAGCCCTGGCCATCTTCATCCTGGGCGGCGCCGTGGGGGGAGCGCTGGGAGCCGGGGTGCTGGGGTTGGTCCCGGTGGACCGCCTGCCGCTCCCCATCGACATCTCGGTGGACCTGTCCCCGGACCTGCGCGTGCTGGCCTTCGCGCTGGCCGTCACCCTCCTTACCGGCGTGGCGTTCGGCCTCCTGCCGGCCCTCCAGGCGACGCGCCTCTCCCTGGTGCCCGCCCTGAAGGACGACGGGAGCCATCACGCAGGCGTGGGGCGGCTGCGCCGGGTGTTCGTATCCGGCCAGGTGGGCCTCTCCCTGGTGCTGCTGGTGGCCGCGGGGCTCTTCTTGCGCTCCCTGCAGAGAGCGGCGCGGGTCGAGACGGGCTTCGACGCCACGGACACCTACCTGACCCAGGTGGACCTCAGCCTCGAGGGGTACGATCCGGAGCGGGGGGCGGCCTTCCAGCACCAGCTCGACGCTCGCCTGGCCGCCATCCCGGGCGTCCAGGCTGCCGGGCTCTCCATCGACCTCCCTCTGGATCTGGGGAGCCACGGGACCAGCGTCGTCCCCGAGGGTTGGACGGGGCCGGGGGGCCGGGAAGGGGTGGGCGTGGGGTTCAACTTCGTGTCGCCGGGCTACTTCGACGCGCTGAAGATCCCGGTGGAGCGGGGACGCGTCTTCACCGGGGACGACGGGGCCGGCGCCGAACCGGTGGCGGTGGTGAGTCGGACCTTCGCGGACCGGGTCTGGCCCGGTGAGCCCGCCGTGGGGCATCGGCTCAGGGTGCAATTGGCCCCCATGAGCGAGGAATGGCGCACCGTCGTCGGAGTGGTGGAGGACGTGAAGAACCAGGTCCTCACCGAGCAGCCCAAGCCCTTCGTGTACCTCCCCCTCTGGCAGGTGTACCGGCCGTCGCTCCGCGTGGTGGTCCGTGCGCCGGGGGGCATCGCC
>JASFRY010000279.1:0-6290 GCA_050114675.1 Gemmatimonadota bacterium
GCTCCCAGTACATCTACTCAGGTGATGGGTCTCTACCAGGTCAAGGGATGGTACGACGAGCAGCTGCTGGCCTACAGGGACCCGGTGACGGAAGATCTCATGCCCAGCGGGATCGTGGGCAGGTTCTTCCCCGCGGTGGGCCTGGGAGCCAAGGTCAACGGCGACTTCCATCCGGTAGCCGCCGCTTCACCAACGCCTCCGCCCCCCTACCCATGGGTACTGGTGGGGTACGTGGAGCTCGCGGTGCCCGATGGAGAGCCGCCGGAGCATGCCCAGAAGTACTTCGAGACCTTCGGCCTCGAGGGTACGGGGCCGGATGCCCACTTCGACGAGATGAACAAGGTCTATTTCTGCCGCGGAAGCAGCGCCGAGTGCGACGTTCCGTCGGACGTGCCGACGTGCACGGAGGACGACGGCTCCGAGGATATGGAGTGGTGGTCGATGGTGGAGGCGCCGGACACCAAGAAGCACTTCCACTGCGTCACACGTCGGGGCCACGCCGCTTCCCCCCACATCCCGGGCACGGCCCGCTGGCGTTGGAGCGTGAGCGACGAGGGGATGTGGGAGCGCTGCGTGCAGGGTTGCTGCGAGATCATCGGAATGTGAGGGCGAAGCCAGGGATGACCCGGTAGGTTTCTTCCGCAGGCCAGGCGGGCGGGGAGTGCGCTCACCTCCCCGTCCGCCCGGGTCGTGGCGACGGAGACCGGTCATGGGTGTGGGGTCAGGCAGACGCCCCATTGAGAACGGGCCGGAGTTTTGGGTTGTCCGGCCTCTCGCCCCCGCCTATCCTGAGGTAACGTTAGGTCGATCCCGGAGAGCATCCCCCCTATGGCTCACCCCCACGGGCCGTCCAACGACCCGGATCATCCGACTCCACCCGACCTCGTGCCGCCCGACTCCGAGGGTCGCGAGCCCGTCCCCACGCGTGACCTGATCCCAGACCTGGAGGTCCTGCGCCGCCTCGGGGCCGAGAGGGAAGAGGTCTACCTGGCCCGCGATCCCCGTCTCAAGCGCCTGGTGGTCGTGGAGGTGCTGCCGGAGGAACTGGTGGAGGACGAGGCCGCGCGCGTCCGGTTCGAGCGCGGGGCCAAGGCGGTGGCCGCCCTGGACCATCCCAACACCGTCACGGTGCACCGCTTCGGGTACACAACGGCCGGGCTGCCCTTCCTGGTGATGCAGCACGTGGACGGCCGCACGCTGGAGGATTGCCTCGCCGCCGAGGGTCCGCTGCCCATGGACGACGCCCGACGGATCCTGCACGACGTGGCGGCTGGGCTGGCCGCGGCCCATGACCACGGCTTCGTGCACCGAGACCTGCGCCCGGCCAACATCCTGTGCGAGCGAGGCACGGGGCGGGCCATCGTGACCGGGTTCGGTCTCGTCGGCCTCCTTCCCACCGCCGAGGCCGACGCCACCCGGGTGACCCGGGCCGGCGAGGTCGTGGGTGAAGCGGGGTACCTGAGTCCCGAGCAGCTCAAGGGCGAGCCCGTGACCGGCGCCACCGACGTCTACGCCCTGGGGATCGTGGGCTACGAGGCGCTCACCGGGGTGGGCCCCTACCGCGCCGACGGTACCGTGGCCCTCGGCGCCGCCCACATCCGGGCGGTCCCGCGTCGGCTGAAGGATCTTCGCGACGACGTCGAGGAGGATCTGGCGAACCTGCTGGAGCACTGTCTCGCAAAGGACCCGCGCAGGCGGCCCACCGCGGAGTACATCGCCCGGAAGCTCGCCGAGGGTGGCCGCGCGGCCGGTACGGCCGGCGGAGGCCAGGGGGCGGGGAAGGACTTCGTCGACGATCTCCTTCGCCGGCGCCTCCCCCAGGTGGTGGCGGTGACGCTGGTGGTGGGCTACGCGGCGCTGGGCTTCGTGGATCAGCTCGTGGACCGGGAGATGGTCCCGCGGATCGTCTACCCGCTGTCGCTCAGCACCTACGCGTGGGGCGTGGTGGCCTCGGGCGTGATCAGCTGGTTCCACGGCAAGAAGGGGAGGCAGATGGTCTCGGGCCTGGAAGTCATGGTGATGGCGGTCGTCCTCGTGGGATGGCTCCTCACCTGTGCGTTCATAGCAGTGGCCTGACGCCCGGCGCCCGGACCGGCGCCGGAACACACTCCGGGGCCCCGCCGTCCCGGAAGGAGGAACACCATGTCCGGTCCCTCTTCCCCTCCCTCGGACCGCATCGGCCCCTACCGGCTGCTGGAGCTGCTGGGTGAAGGCGGTATCGGCGAGGTGTGGCTCGCCGAGCAGCAGAAGCCGGTCCACCGACGGGTCGCGCTGAAGCTCATCAAGCCGGGGATGGACACGCGCCAGGTTCTGGCGCGCCTGGAGGCCGAGCGCCAGGCGCTGGCCGTCATGGACCACCCCAACATCGCCAGCTTCTACGACGCCGGGGCCACCGAGGCCGGCCGCCCCTACTTCGTCATGGAGCTGGTGCAGGGCGTCCCCATCACCGACTACTGCGACGCGCAGCGTCTCTCCACCGAGGAGCGGCTCCGCCTCTTCCAGGACGTGTGCCACGCCGTGCAGCACGCGCACCAGAAGGGAGTGATCCACCGGGACCTCAAGCCGTCCAACGTCCTGGTGGCCGTAAAGGAGAGCACGCCGGTGGTGAAGGTCATCGATTTCGGGATCGCCAAGGCGCTGGGCCACGACCTGGCCGAGCGGACGCTGGTGACCCGCGTGGGCCAGATCGTGGGGACTCCGGAGTACATGAGCCCGGAGCAGGCCGAGATGGCCGGCCTCGACGTGGACACCCGCACGGACATCTACGCCCTGGGCGTCATGCTCTACGAGCTCCTGGTGGGCGCGCTGCCCTACGACCTGGTGGGCACCGCCGACCAGGCGATCCGGCACGCCATCCGCGAGACCGAGGTGGAGCGGCCCAGCGTCAAGCTCACCAGCCTGGGGGACACGCAGGAGACCATCGCGCGCTACCGTCGGACCACGGCGCCGGCGCTCAGGAAGGAGCTCCGCTCCGACCTGGACTGGATCATCCTCAAGGCCATGGAGAAGGACCGCACGCGGCGCTACGAGACCGCCGACGCGCTGGCGCTCGAGGTGCAGCGGCACCTGAAGCACGAGCCCGTCCTGGCCCACGCCCCCAGCATGGGATACCGCATGGCCAAGTTCGTCCGGCGTCACCGCTTCGGCGTGGCCACCGCGGCCGCCATCGTGGTCCTCCTGGTGCTTTCCGCCGTGGGGATGAGCGTCCAGGCGGCGCGCATCGCCCGGGAGCGGGACCGGGCCGAGGCCGAGGCGGCGAAGGCCCGCGCCGTGAACGACTTCCTCCAGACCATGCTGTCCTCGGCCAATCCCTACGGCGAGGGGGCGCGGGACGTCCGGGTGGCCGACGTGCTGGACGAGGCCGCCGCGAAGGTGGGCGAGAGCCTGGCGGCTCAGCCGGAGGTGGAGGCGTCGGCTCGCACGACGCTGGGCCGGACATATAAGGGATTGGGCCTCATCGATGAGGCCGAGACACAGCTGCGACGTGCGTTGGATCTGCGGCGGGACCTTCCCCCGGATGACGCTGCCCTGGCGGAGAGCCTGGACGATCTGGGGGCGCTGGCCCAGTACCGGGGCGACTACGAGGCCGCCGACACGCTCATGCTCGCCAGCCTGGAGATGCGCAGGAGGGTGTTTGGCCCCGGAGACGACTCGCTCATCGCCCAGAGCCTGGACAACCTGGGCACGAACCGGACGTTCCTGGGCGAGTACGAGTCGGCCGACTCGCTCCTGCATGCCGGACTGGCCATGCGTGAGCGGCTGCTCGGCGAGGAGAACCTGGACGTCGCTACGAGCCAGAGCAACCTGGCCGTGCTGCACGCCAACATGGGCCAGAACGAGGCGTCGGAGCAGCTGTTCCGGACCGCGCTGGAGACCCGCCGCACCCTCCAGGGCGAGCACCTGGACGTGGCGACCCTCATGACCAACCTGGCCATCGTGCTGCAGCGCCAGGAGAAGTACGACGAGGCAGAGCCGCTGCTGCGGGATGTGCTGGCGCTCAACATCGAGCTGCTGGGCGAGGACCATCCGGAGGTTGCGCGGGCAAAGAACAACCTGGCGGTCTTCTTCAGGCGCCGGGGCCGCTACGACGAGGCGGAGCCGCTGCTACGGGATGCGCTGGCGATCAACCGTGCCGTGCTGGGGGACGAGAATCCGGAGGTCTCCGCGAACCTGACCAACCTCGCGCTCCTCCTTCGGGACCA
Organism: Gemmatimonadota bacterium; assembly: GCA_050114675.1. Taxonomy (GTDB): domain Bacteria; phylum Gemmatimonadota; class Gemmatimonadetes; order Longimicrobiales; family Gaopeijiaceae; genus SZUA-318. The sequence continues at coordinate 4,203 of JASFRY010000279.1, forward strand.
GGGCCGCTACGGGGAGGCGGAGCCCCTGTTCCGGGAGAGCCTGGCGCTCGACCGTAAGGCTTTCGGCAACGACCACCCCCAGGTCGCCTTCACGCTCAACAACCTGGGTGCCAACCTGGTCGCGGAGGGGCGGCTCGAGGAAGCGGCCGCCACGTACAGGGAGTCGGAGCAGATCCTGGCGACCAAGTTCGGGGACGACTCCTGGCAGGCTGCCACCTCCCAGAACCTCCTCGCCGGGGTTCTCATTCGCATGGGCCGGCCCTCGGAGGCCGAGCCTCTTGCCATGGACAGCTACCGCATCATCCTCGAGGCCTACGGCCCGGAGCACGGACGCACCCGCGCGGCGCTGAACCGGGTGATCGAGGTCTACGAGGCGCTGGGGGATTCGGCGAAGGTGCGGGAGTATCGGGGCGGCGGCGGATGAGGCGGTAGGGCGGGCCTCCGACGTGACATGGCAGGAAAGCGTGTGGCGCGTCACGTTTCTGTGTAGCATATTGGCATACGCTTCCTAGCGGCCTACCGCAGTCGACGGGGGCTGTTGTCGTGACGTTCGTCAGCCTCGAGCGCTGGCAGGGTACTTCGAGATCTTCCTTGTCACCACCTCATCGCCAAGACCGTTGACCGAGTCGAGTTGCTTCGGAGGATCTGTGGTGCGTAGGAAGTCGGGCGCTCCGAGCCCGGCGCGAAGAGTGGCCTTCATCACGGGTTTGTGCCTGTGCTCGGTGGCCCGATCGGCAGTGCCTCTTGAAGGGCAGGAGGTGACGACCAGGCGCCCGTTGCAGCTCGCGCCTCAGATCTCTGCCAGCTACTTCGCGTCGTACGTATCGGACGACGCGCAGACTCGAAGGTGGGGTATCGATGTCGGCGCACGAATCGGCGCACCGACGGGTGCGGGCATCGAGCTCGGGTACACCTATGTGCCACAGGCTGCCACGACCTCGAGTGCCGCGCCTCGCCTTCGTGTATTCCGGATCTTGCTTCTCGGCTCCGTACGGCCGGGACCGGCCTCGGCAGTGAAGCTGACTGGAGGGGTGGGTGTGGCCAAGCTGACCGTCAGGACGCAGCAGATCGACTGCGGTGACTTCCCGCTGTGCGCCGAATGGGCCCCACGCAGCGGGAGTTGGATCGTACCGGCCATGGAGGTGGGGGCTGCGTTGAAGATATGGAGTCGCATCGAAGGGCTTCTCGACGTGCACCTGCTCATACCCCACGGTGAGGCGTGGAGCGCCACCGGGGACCCCAAGTGGCTCGGGCAATTGAGCGCCGGTGCCTCCATCAGTCTCGGCGGTGGCGGTGGCAGCAGCCGTGCGGCGACGGATAAGCACGGCGGCGCTGACCGGAGATAGACGACCATGGCCCTGTCGACCGACGAGATACCCATTCGGGGCTCGGAGCGGGAGGGGCCGAGGAGCACGGTCGGGCTCATCGCTCTTGTGGTGCTGGTCCTGGCGCTGACCAGCCTGACCGTCCTCGCCGGTGAACATCTGCTCGAGGTCGTCTTCTGGCTCTTTGGAGCGGTGACGGTATCCCGGGCGATCCAGGCCCTGGGCCGTCCCGGTAAAGTGATGCGTCTGCAGACCGATCGTGAGTTCGACCACATCATTGCGCGGGGCGGACTGGAGCTCGCTCCCGCGGCAGACGGTGCATCACCGAGGGAGGCTCAGCTCGCCATACAAGATGCCCTGGACGCCATCGACCATGAGAGCCGCTCACCCCTGGTCGGCAGATCCGGCGTAGTCAGGCTGAGGGTCGTAGCGCTCGCCTCTCTTTCCGGGGGGATCGCGGTCCTGGTCTACAGAGATGACCCTGCCGGCGCCGCCGCCCTGGTGCTGGGGGCGGCCGCATTCGAGGGCCTGGCAGCATACGCGAGGCGCCTGGGAAGGCGACTGCAGGCAGCCAAAGAGGCCCTCTCGACGCAGATGCGCTTCCTCGAGGGGGAGACGGTGGCGGCCGCTCCGCCGCGAAGGAGGCCCGAACCATGAAGCCACGCTTCACCTCCCTCCTCCCCTTCGCCGCCCTCAGCGCCCTGGGCGTCGTGGTGGCCAGACCCACGACCGTGGTTGAGGTCACCCCCGTCGCCAGCTACCC
>JASFRY010000280.1:0-6285 GCA_050114675.1 Gemmatimonadota bacterium
GGCGGCGCGGTGCGCTACCTCCTGAGACACCGGTCCGAGCTCAAGGGCCGGAGCACCATCACCCAGCAGCTCGCCAAGAACCTCTTCTTCACGCCGGAGCGATCGCTGGTACGGAAGGTGGAGGAGCTCGTGGTGGCGCGACGGCTGGAGCGCTCCCTGAGCAAGGACCGGATCCTGGAGCTCTACCTGAACACGGCGGAGCTGGGGCCCGGCATCTTCGGCGTGGATGCGGCGGCCCGCGCCTACTTCGGCGTCGGCGTCCAGCGGCTCGATCGCACCGAGTGCGCGTCGCTGGCGGCGACGCTTCCCCACCCCCTCACCTCCAATCCGGCCCATCGCCCGGGACGCATGGCATGGCGGCGGAACCTGATCCTGCAGCGCCTTGCGGGCCGCGGGGTGGCCATTCCCAGGGAGCCTCCCGCGGTGGAGCTGCCCCCGCTCCAGGTGGACACCGTCCTCCCGGATACCGTCCTCCCGGACACGTTCCTCCCGGATACGGTCCTTCCGGATACGGTGCCGTAGGCGTCGGGAGATGCCGGGTGGGCCTCAGCCCACCGGCGTGACCTTCAGCATCACCACGCCATGAGAGGGGACCGTGGCGCCGTAGCGCCGCTGGAACGTCCCCTCGTCCTCGTGGGCCCACAGGTCCCGGACCCGGGCGGAGTCGGTGGCGAGCCCCACGCGCCGGAAATCCGCCGTGATGGTCGTGGGCACCGACGCGCGGTTCAGCAGCACCACGGCCCGGGCGCCGTCCGCCAGCGGCTTGGCCCAGACCTGGAGCTCGGGCGGGTAGCTCTGGACCAGGCGTCCCTGGATGCCCAGTGGGTCCTGGTCCACCGCGATGACCTCGTGATTGGTGAGGATCTCCCGGGCGGAACGGGCTCTCCGGCCGTCGCCCATGAGATCCCGGAGGTCGTTGCCGGCCATGAGCGGCGCCGCCATGACGGCCCAGAGGCTGAAGTGCGCCCGGTACTCGTCGTCGGTCATGCCACCGTTGCCCACCTCGAGCATGTCGGGGTCGTTCCAGTGTCCCGGCCCGGCGGAGGCCCAGTACTGGGACGATCGGTCGAGGATGGAGAGGACGCTCTCCCATCGGTCGAAGATGTCCCCGGTGGTCCGCCACAGGTTCCCGGTCTCGGGACCCCACACCCACGGCTCGTTGGTGCCCCACTCGCAGATGCTGAAGACGATGTCCCGGCCGGAGCTCAGGAGGGCGTCGCGGAACACGGCGTAGCGCTCCCGGGCGTCCAGGCCCTCGGAGTGGCACCAGTCGACCTTCACGTAGTCCACGCCCCACGCCGCGTACGTGCGAGCATCCTCCTTCTCGTGCCCGTACGATCCGGGGCGCCCCTGGCAGGTGCTCCGGCCGGCATCGGTGTACAGCCCGAAAAGAAGGCCGCGGTCATGGATGTAGTCGGCCAGCGCCTTCATCCCTTCGGGAAAGCGTTGGGGGTCGGCCACGATCCGGCCGTCGGCGGTCCGGTCCACCTGCCAGCAGTCGTCGATGACGACGTAGCGGTAGCCTGCGTCCTTCATGCCGCTCTCCACCATGGCGTCGGCGGTCTCCCGGACGAGCCGGGAGCTCACGTCGCAGCCGAAGTGGTTCCAGGAGTTCCATCCCATGGGAGGGGTGCGGGCCAGCCCGTTGTCGGGGCTTCCGGCTGGAAGACCTCCGACACCGGCCACGAAGCCCAGGAGACCGGTGGGAAGGGCGAGGGAGACGAGAACGCCGAGCTTGATCATGATGGGACCTGCCAGTCGTGCCGAGCATGGACCTGGACCGCCAGCGACACGGCACGGTACCGACGGCCCCCTGCGAGAGGCAAGAAGGGATGCCGGCACCCGGCTCCTCGCGGAGGCGACGCGGGTAGCACACGTGTCCGCGCCCTTGTCCTGCGGGCGTCCGTGGAGGATGGAGGTACCTCGTGACGCTGTCCCTTTTGGCCGATCTCGTGCTCGTCGGGCACGTGGCGTTCGTGGCCTTCGTCGTCCTGGGCGGTCTCCTGGTCCTGCGCTGGCGTCGCGTGGCCTGGCTGCACGTGCCGTGCGCCCTCTGGGGTGCCTGGGTGGAGGTGGCCGGCTGGGTGTGCCCCCTTACGCCTCTGGAGAACGCCCTCCGCCGGGCGGCGGGGGAGGCCGGCTACGCCGGCGGATTCCTGGAGCACTACGTGGCGCCGATCCTCTATCCCCCCGGGCTCACCCGGGGCATCCAGGTGGCCCTGGGGATCGCGGTCCTGGCGCTCAACGTCGTCGTCTACTCGGCAGCGTGGCGCAGAAGGTCACGGTGAACGAGGGGTCGCCTGCCCGAGCCGTCCGTGCCGGATTGCCAGGGACACCGTGACCGGACCGCACTCAGTCGCGCTCCCCTTCCGCCGCGAGCGCACGTAGCCGCGTCCGCCGCGCCAGCAGCGGCGGCACCACCAGGCTGGCCACGGCCAGGATCCAGAGGGCGATGGCGATGGGCGAGTCGAAGAGCACGCTCCAGTCACCGCCGGAGAGCGCCATGGCGCGCCGCAGGCTCTTCTCCATGAGCGGCCCCAGCACCAGGCCCAGGATCACGGGTGCCAGGGGGAAGCCCGTCTTGCGCATGAGCCATCCCACCATGCCGAACCCGGTCATGAGCACGAGATCGAAGGGACTCTGGTTCACCGCGTAGACGGCCACGAAGGACAGTGCTGCCACCCCCGGGAGGAGGAACCAGCGGGGCAGGGTGAGCGCCCGGACGAAGACGCCGACCAGGGGGAGGTTGAGGAGGAGGAGGAAGAGGTTGCCCACATACATGGAGGCCACCAGCCCCCAGAAGATGTCGGGCTGCTCCTGGATGAGGAGGGGCCCCGGCGTGATGCCCAGGCCGAGAAGCGCCCCCAGAAGGACCGCGGTGGTTCCGCTCCCGGGCACGCCCAGGGTCAGAAGGGGGATCATGGCACCGTTGGCGGCGGCGTTGTTCGCCGACTCGGGGGCGGCCACGCCGCGGATGTCCCCCTTGCCGAACGTCCCCTCCCGATCCGACACGCGCTGTTCCGTGCTGTAGGCCAGGAACGACGCGATGGTGCCGCCGGCGCCGGGGAGCACCCCCACCAGGAAGCCGAGCACGCTGCCCCGGATCATGGTGCCCAGGGTCTGGAAGAACTCCTTGAGGCTGATCATGACCCGGCCGTAGGCGCCGGCTGCCGCCCGCCCCCGCTCCGTGTCTTCCAGGAGCTGGAGGACCTCGCTCACGGCGAAGAGCCCGATGGTCACCACCACGAAGTCCATGCCGTCGAGGAGCTTGATCTGGCCGAAGGTGAACCGCGGAATGGCGCTGTTGGGGTCGAAGCCCACGGTGGCCAGGAGCAGTCCGAAGGCGGTGGACGCCAGCCCCCGCACCAGGCTGCCGCCCGCCAGGCTCGAGAGGGCCGCGAAGGCGAACACCATGAGGGCGAAGTACTCGGCGGGTCCGAAGCGAATGGCCCACTCCGCCAGGACCGGGGCGAAGAGCACCAGGCCGAAGATGGAGACGGTGCCGCCGAAGAACGATGCGATGGCCGACATGGCCAGGGCGGGGCCCCCCCGTCCCGCCCGGGTCATCTCGTGGCCATCCAGCGCGGTGACCACCGCCGACGCCGTGCCGGGGACGTTGAGGAGGATGGTGCTGATGGAGTTCCCGTACTGGGAGCCGTAGTAGATCCCCGCCATGAGGATGAGCGCCGAGGCGGCGGGAATGCCCGTGGCGAAGGTGATGGGGATGAGGATGGCGATGGCGTTGATGGGACCGATCCCGGGGAGCATCCCCACGAAGGTGCCCACGAAGACGCCGCCGAAGGCCAGCGCCAGGTTCAGGGGCTGGAGCGCCACCGCGAAGCCGTCCAGGAGGTGTGCGAAGGCGCTCACCCGCCCACTCCTGCCGCCGAGGCCACGGCGCGCCACACGGATCCCAGGGGGAGTGGAAGGCCCAGGACCCACACGAAGAGGTACCAGAGCACCACCGACAGCGTGAGGGCCGCGCCGAAGCTCCGTCTCCACGGCCCGCCGAAGAGGACCGACAGCGTCCCGACCGCCAGGGTCGTGGAGACCGTGAAGCCGAGGGGAGCCAGGACGGCGGCGTAGGCGCCGAAGGCGACCACGGCGCCGCCCATGCGGAGGAGCACGCCCCGCCTTGGCCAGCTCCGCCGCACGCCGGGGCGGGTCAGGAGGACGGCACCGGCCACCACGAAGATGGCGGCCGCCAGGTACGGCAGGGCCTTGGGTCCCACTGGATCCGTGAGGAAGGCGACCTCGAAGGTGGATGCCTCCGCCCCCACGGCGATGCCCAGGAGCACCAGGATGCCTCCGGCGACGCGGTCCGTGACACCGGGAGGCGAAGCCGTTGCCCCGCCCTCACCCGAGGGAGTGCCCGTGGCGCCGTCGGGGGCGCGATGCGGTTCGGTCACCGGCGCTTCCCCGGTCACTCGATCAGCCCGATCTCACGGGACATGCTCCGGAAGTCCTTCACCTGCTGCTTCACGAAGGCCTCGAACTCGTCGCCCACCAGGAAGAAGGGCTGGAGCCGGTTCCGGGCGCGTGCCTTCTCCCACTGGGGGGACTCCGCCACCTGCCGCAGGATGTCCACCCATTCGCGGTAGCGCTGCTCGCCGATGCCGCCGGGCACGAAGAAGCCACGCCACGTGACCCAGTCCACGTCGATTCCCGATTCGTGGGCCGTGGGTACGTCGGCGAGGAAGCCCGAGAGGCGGTGCGGGGCCAGCACCGTCAGGACCCGCATGCGTCCCGCGGCCACCTGTCCCTCCACCTCCGACGCCTCGCCGGAGAACACCTGGACGAACCCGCCCAGGAGTGCCGTCATGGCCTCCCCACCCCCGTCGAACGGCACGTAGCGGATGCTCCGGGGGTCCAGTCCCGCTTCGTGGGCGAGCAGGAGGACCTTCATGTGGTCCTGGCCGGCGACGGCGCTGCCGCCGCTCACCACCACAGAGCTCGGGTCGCGGCGCCACGCGTCCAGGAGGTCGCCCAGGTCCTGCCACGGGGCGTCGGCGGCCACGGCGAGGGCGCCGTACTCGGCGCCCACCGCGCCCACCCAGCGGACGTCGTCCTCGGTGAGGCGGCCCCACTGGCGCTGGGCCAGGAGGAGCGTGGTCCCCGTGCTCGCCGCCACGAGGACCGTAGGGTCGCCGTGCCGCTGGGCCACGGCGTTGGCGTACGCCACGCCTCCTCCGGCGCCCGGCATGTTGGTGGTGCGCACGAGACCGGGGGAAAGGCCGAGCTCGCGGAGCACCTCGCCCACCGAGCGGCAGGTGAGGTCCCACCCGCCCCCGGCGTTGGCGGGGGCGATGCACTCCCACCCCCTGCTTTCCGCGGGGGGCATGCAGGAGGTCAGGAGCGCGAAGGCCAGAAGCGTGCCGGAAAGCCGGTGGGTGAGACGGCGCACGAGGCCGGTGCGTCTACGTCCGGGGATCCATGGAGGTCATGGGAGGGAAGGTTGGGACACCCCTGCGCTCCGCCACAAGGGGCGGAGCGCAGGAGCTCCACGGCGGGCCGGGACCCCGAAGGGGCCCGGAGCCGTCCCGGGGAAGGGGGTCAGCTGCCTGCGCCCACCTGCGACGAGGGTGTGGGCGGCAGGGCCGGCTCGTTGATGTATTCGAAGGGCACGGGGCCCGTGAGCGTCTTGAGCCAGGTGACGATGGAGACCACCTGGGATTCGGTGAGCTCGGTCCCGAGCTGGTGCCATGCCATGAGGCGCACGGCGTCTTCCAGCCTCTGGACGGAGCCGTCGTGGAAGTAGGGCCACGTCTCCTCCACGTTCCGGAGGGACGGGACCTTGAACATCATGCGGTCGGAATCGTTGCCGGTGACCTGTGCCCGTCCTACGTCGGACTGGTCGTACCAGGGATTCACCAGGCCTGCCTTCTGGTAGAACGCGCCCCCGACGTACGCGCCCATGTGGCACTGTACACACCCTGCCGAGGCGAACTCGTTGAAGCCCGTCTTCTCGGCGTCGTTGAGGGCAATGGCGTCTCCTTTGAGGAAGGCGTCCCACCGGGAGGGCGTCACCAGGCCGCGCTCGAAGGCGGCGATGGCGTTCCCGAAGTTCTCGAAGGTCAGCGGCTCTTCATCGGCGGGATACGCCGCCCGGAACGCGTCCACGTAGCCCGGGATGCCGTAGAGGATCTGGACCACGGACTGTCCGTCGGGCATGCCCATCTCCACGGGGTTGAGCACCGGCCCCAGCGCCTGCGCCTCCACGTCGGGTGCCCGACCGTCCCAGAACTGGGCGACATGGCCCGCCGCGTTGTAGACCGAGGGCTCGTT
>JASFRY010000281.1:0-6259 GCA_050114675.1 Gemmatimonadota bacterium
GCCCCGGGGGTCACCCTCCTGGCCGACAGCTACAGGCGCCTGGACGTCCGCTACGGCTCGGACCATGAGCCCCTCTTCGTGTGGTTGAGCCTGGAGGGACACGCCTCGGACCGGTGATCTCCGCCGAGCGCGACTCCTGGTCTGGGTAGTCCACCGAGCGGACACCACCGAGCGGACAACGCCGTGCGCCCCACCGATGCACGCCTGCCGGAGCGCTCGCGTTTATGGCGCAAAAGCAGATAGCACCACACATTGTGGGATATCCTCGCCACTGCCCCGCCCCGCACCCTCCAGAAGCCGCGTGGGTGTCCGGGTGCAGCCAGGGGCTCGCAGATGTCGTGAGCTCGGCAGCGGCCGCCAGACTCGAACGAGGCACTGCCGATGGATACACGGCTGCGCTCCTTCTTCCTGGCCGCATTGCTGGTCGCCGTCGCCAGCGAGCGGGTGGCCGCTCAGCAGGGCGTGATCACCGGCCGGGTGACCGACGCCGCCACGCTCGCTCCTGTCCCCCTGGCGAGGATCAGCATCGTGGGAGGCGAGCCCCCTACCGAGTCGATCAGCGAGAGCGACGGCAGCTTCTTGCTCCGGCTTCCTGCGGGCGTCTACGACCTGCTCGTGGAGGCCGGTGACTTCGCACCCAAGCGTTTTGACCGGGTCAGGGTCCGGAGTGGGCTCGCGACCACGAAGAACCTACCCCTCGAGTCTCAGGGCTACCGCCTCGCGGGCTTCATCGTAACGGCCTCGCGGGGGGCCCTCGACGCCGAGATCGCCGGACCGGGTTCGAGCCGTGGCGCATCGCACGGGGCTCCCGACACCGAGATCACCGCGCCGAGCTCGAGCCACTCCGTCAGCAGTGTGGCGATCGAGAAAAGACCGGCCCCGTCTCCGGTGGAGCACCTCAGGGAGACTCCCGGCGTGGACATCGGCACGCAGGGGATCCAGGCATCGAACGTCGTGGTCCGGGGCTTCAACAACATCTTCTCGGGCGCCCTCCACCTGCTCACCGACTACCGGTTGGCCGGACTCCCCGCCCTCCGCGCCAACTTCATGCACTTCCTGCCCCAGAACGACCTGGACATCGAGCGCATCGAAGTGATCCTGGGTCCGGGATCGGCGCTGTACGGTCCCAATACGGCCAACGGGGTGGTGCACGTCATCACGAAGTCCCCCTTCGAGACGCCGGGAACCACGGTCTCCATTGGTGTCGGAGAGCGGTCCATCTTCCAGGGAGCGTTCCGGTCGGCGCTGAGGGTGAACGAGGACTTCGCGGTGAAGGTGTCGGGGCAGGTCTTCCGCGGCCAGGAATGGCCGTATGTCGACCCCGAGGAGCTGAAGGCGAAGGAGGAGGCGGAAAGGGATCTGCCTGGCTGCATCGGGGATCGCGTGTCGGAAGGCGTGACCGAGGACGTGGCGGACACCGCGTGCCGTCGCATTGGCAAGCGCGACTACGGCATTCGCCGCTACGGCCTGGAGGCGAGGGCCGACTGGCGCTACTCCCCCCGGGGGACGCTCGTCGGGACGTATGGCGTCACCGACGCCACCGGAATCGAGCTGACGGGGCTGGGCGCGGCACAGACGGACCGGTGGATCTACCAGTTCATCCAGGGTCGCTTCACGTACGACCGGTGGACCATCCAGGCCTACTTCAACTTCAACGACTCGGGAGAGAACTCGTATAAGCTACGCGATGGGATGCCGCTCATCGACCAGTCGCGGTTGGGGGTGCTACAGATCCAGAACGGCTTCAGCGTCGCCGATGGGAGGCAGGATTTCACCTACGGCCTGGACTACTTCTCCACCAGACCCGAGACCCGGGGGACCATCTATGGCGACTACGAAGGCAAGAACGACCTTCAGGAGTGGGGCCTCTACCTCCAGTCCAGGACCAGACTTTCGCCGAAGGCCGACCTCATCGCCGCCGGACGCATCGACGATCATTCCAGTCTGCCTTCCCGTGTCTTCTCGCCCCGGCTCGCCCTCGTCGTCAAGCCTGACGCGAGCAACGCCGTCCGTTTCACGTACAGCCGGACCGTCGAGACGCCCACGGCCCTCAACTCCTTCCTGGATCTCGGTGCTGGAGCCGCTCCTGGGGACGCAGGGGCCCTGGGCTATACGCTTCGAGCTTTCGGGACGGGAAGAGATGGCTTCGGCTGGCGCAAGGCGGACGGCAGCCTGCAGGGCATGCGGTCCCCCTTCAACGCCGACGATCCCGGCGAGCTGCTTCCAGTTGACGAGGCCACGCTCTGGCGGTTGGGCGTCGCAGCGGCCGGCGGTCTGGAGTCGCTTTCTCTTCCTCCGGACGCTTTGGCGGTGCTGCAGGGCTTGACACCTGGCGCCTCGGATATCGGCATCCGGTACCTGGACCTCAACGGGTCGAACGACGAGACATTCCCGCTGGACGCGCTGGCGCTCGATGACGTGCCGCCCATCCGGGAAGGCTATACCGAGTCGTTCGAGGCCGGGTGGAGCGGTGTGCTGAAGAACACCCTCCGGGTCTCCTTGGATGTCTACTACAGGACACAGCACGACTTCGTGTCGCCCCTCACGCCCGTCACGCCGCTCCTGTTCCTGGACCCCGAGGGGCTGGGGCGGTGGCTGGGCTCAGCCTATGTCCCGGCTCGGGCCGACGACCTGGTACAGAGGCTCGGGCTCAGCCGGGATGCGGCGACGACGCAGGCGACTCAGGAGGCCGGTGCCTGGGCCGCGGTGATCGGCCAGCTTCCCCTGGGGGTGGTGTCTTCGGATGTGGCCGAAATGGAGAACGGCGGTGCCGACGTCATCACGACCTACCGGAACGTGGGAGACCTCAACCTCTGGGGTGGCGACGCAGCCCTCGAGTGGCTCCTTGGGCCGAAGTGGACGCTCCGCGGCACCTATTCGCACGTCAGCCGGACCTGGTTCGCCATCGAGGGGAGTGAGCCTCTCGCCCTGAATGCGCCGGCGGACAAGGGGACCCTGAGCGTCGAATACCGGGATGAGGCGAGAGGCCTGAACGCCTCCACGCGTGTCCGCTACACGGGGAGCTTCCCGTTTCTCTCCACGGTCTACGACGGTACCGCGTGTCTTCCCGAACGGCCTGCCGGGGCGGAGGACTGCATCGCCGCTCGAACCCTCGTGGACGTCACGCTGGGATACAGGGTACCCAACACCCGCGTCGCGGTGCAGCTGGGAATCAACAACCTCCTGAACACACCCTACCGCTCCTTCGTCGGCGTGCCGGCGGCCCGGCGTCTGGCGATGGCGCGGGTCCGGTACGACTTCTTCTGAGCGGGGCGGCCCCATGGACCTGAGGCGCAGGCGTGGCGTGGCTCCCGGGACGTTCGCAGTTCTCCTCGGCGCCGGCGGGCTGATGGCGTGCCTGTCGTTTCCCAGCACCGCCTGGGCCCAGGATGTGCTACCACCCAATCGTGGGGGCTTCACCGTCTCCATGGGCCTCCCTCCCACGTGGAGGTGGTCCGCCGGAGTGTCTGCCGGTGTCCATGGGGAAGACGAGTCGAAGGTCACCGCGTACGCGAACCTGGGCGTCTACCGGGACCTCCTCAACCCGATGACGAGCGCCCTCGGCCTTCTGGGCGAGGCCTACGTGGGCACGCGGGGGACCTTCTCGGAGGAGGGGGGGGTGGACGGGGGCCTCAGGCTCGGCCTCTTCTCCCCGGTGACGCGACTCGCGTTTGGAGGCGACTACAACCTCCGGGACCGTGACCTCGACTTCTTCATCTCACTGATCCACCCGTTCCAGCGGGGAGGGCTTCTGACTCCGGGTGGAGCGATCCGCATCGACTTCCTGCCGGGACGGGGCAACTCGGTGCGTCTCGGCATGAGACTGCCCATCGGACAGCCGTTCCTCGGAAAGACCCGGCCCCGGCAGGATCATGTCGCCCTTCCGGACCCGGATCCGCCTCCCATCTTCCTGATCCCCGATTCATCCCTGGTGGAGGCCCTGTCCGATGCCGCGATGCACGCACGCTGGGTCAACCGCCTCACAGTGCCCTTTTCCGACCAGTGGGCCTTCGGTGCGGACGGGGCGATGGAGAAGTTCGCCGAATCCATGAAGGAGATCAGGCAGCATCTGACGCCGGGCCAGGGCGATGCGACGGCCGTCACGTCTCCGGTGCGGGAGGACGAGGCGTACCACGAAGAGCTCGATCGCGCCTTCTCCATCGCCACGTCGGGACACAGCCTGGCCGAGGGGGAGTCCACGCCCTTGGGCCGAGTAGCCGCGCAAAAGGCGCGTGCGATCATCCTGGAGCAGGTGCTCCTTCCGTACAACCGACTCCTGGGCCAGAAGAAGGACCCCGACTCGACGCGCGGCCTCGGAGCAGCGGCCTCGGCGGAGTTCTATGAGTGGCTCACCCGAGAGTCCGGCCTGGACTTCGAGCAGCTCCGGGCCACGACGTGGACCTTCGCCAAGGTGCTCGACCTCGTCGAGGATGTACGGGCCTACAACCACCGTCAGTGGAAGGACTCCCGCTTCGTCTGGCTTCCCTTCCAGTTGGCGCTCCGACCCGAGGACCATGACGAGCAGGAGGAGCTGAACGCCATCGTGGAACGAGCCACGGGGCAGTCCTTCACCCGGGGAAACAATCGCTGGTATGTCGAGAACGACCAGTTCCAGGTCGAGCTCACCCGGATGATCCGCGAGGCCGAGGACTATCACGTGCTCTGGATCCACGACTTCAGGGGCTACGACGCGGAGGGGAACCCCGACGAGGAGGGATTCAAGCAGGTGACGGAAGCGTACCTGCGCGCCCTCATCGATCGGGTCAGCGCATACGATGCTGTCGGGAAGGTGCCCCAGTACATCATCTTCATCGATGAGATGTACTTCCAGGCCAATGGCGGGCGCCTCTGGCTCGATCTCCTCCAGGACCCGCTGCACCATGAGATCCACCTGCCCTCTGCCTTCCGCGCGTGGGAAGACTCCATCGCATCGATGCAGGTCGAGCTCAGAACCGCCGTCGCGAACTCGGAGCTGATGCAGTCCCAGGCGCTCCAGTTCGGTGAAGGCTGGATCGAGAACGTGGTCAAGGTGCACGTGAACGTCACCAACCCGCCGGATCCGTTCTTCTGGACGGAAGACATGTTCCCGTTCTTCATGGGGCTGCCGGACGTCATCATGCGGGACCACCGCAAGATCTCGTTCTACGACGTCACCGAGGAGGACCCGTACAAGGGCATGGCGGTCTACACGGGGATGGGGGTCGGCGAGCACTACGTGGGTACATCATGGGAGGATCGGGCCATGATGGTGCAGGGTCCCGTGCTGCTCTCCCTCAAGGACGCGGCCCGCCAGCTGCTCCTCAACCAGGGAATGACCGAGCGTGAGATCCCCTGGGCGCTCCGGCCCAAGGCCGTAGCCGCCAACTACGACCAGATGGTCGCGGACACCGTGGCGGCCGAAGGGCCCTGGGGGTGGGACATGCAGCTCCACAACCAGATCGGCTTCCGCTTCAAAGCCGTGAGCATCTTCAAGGCCACGCTCTACACCCTCATGCCCCCTGGCTCCATCATCAAGGCGCCCGATTCGATCTGGGGTTCGCACCTGTGGGCATCCATGCTTCTCGGGCACACGCTCCGGGGTGGGCGCTCGCTGGTCATCGCCCCCGCCATCGCCAACGCTCCCAGCTCCGGTTTCCCGCAGATGGCGCAGGCCCAGGACGTGCTCGCGAGGTTGGTCGTGGCCAGCACCATCTTCGACGAGGAGCTCAAACGCACCGGCGGGTTGCTCAAGGTGGGGCTCTACGACTCGACGTTGCCGGTGGGCGACGTTCCCGGAAAGCTGCGTGCCTTCACAGCGAAGCTGGAGACCACCCCTTGGTTGAGGGACCTCTACGGGTTCCATCCCAACGTGGCCGCACAGCTCAACGAGGAGGCTGCGGCGTTGATGGAGCACGGCTACGAGCGCCAGTATGCCGAAGACGGGGAGATCGCACCCCCCAAGCTGCATATGAAGGCCAACTACTTCGCCACCAAGGAAGCCTGGGATCAGCTGCTTTCGGGGCCCGAGGTGGGGCTGACCCTACGGATCTACTTCCACGAGCTGGCCCTCCGGAACCTCGCGCTCAGCCGAGGTGAGTACCGGGACTTCCACACCATGACGGAGGAGCTGCTGCCGCCCGCCCGGGAAGTCCTGCGCCAGTACGCGGCGCGGCTGACTCCCGAGGAGCGATCTCGCATCGCCCTCTTCTTCTCCATCGGCTCACACAACCAGAACAACCGCAGCATGGCGCTCGACGGGGAGGTCAGCCTCATCGTCGCC
>JASFRY010000282.1:0-6254 GCA_050114675.1 Gemmatimonadota bacterium
CCGCGACCCCCGCGCGCCACGACCAGCCGCTCCCCTTCCTCCAGGAGCTCGCCCAGGAGCTCCCCGGTATCGGCATCCCTGACCACGGTCCCCGGGGGCACCTTGAGGACCAGGTCCTCCCCGGACCGCCCTGTCCGGTTGCTTCCCTCGCCGTGACGCCCCCGAGGCGCGTGGTAGTGCTTCTGGTAGCTGAAGTCGAGGAGGGTGGACAGCTGTGTGTCCACCACCAGCAGCACGTCTCCCCCCTTGCCGCCATCGCCCCCGGACGGACCACCGCGGGGCACGAAGGTCTCCCGGCGGAACGCCTCGGCGCCCGATCCCCCCACGCCACCACGCACCTCGATGACCGCCCGGTCCACGAACACGTCTCAGTCCTCCCCGTCGGACCGGGAGCGGACCGCTTCCCAGGTCTCCATGGCCCTGTCCCGTGCACCGGCCTCCGCCGGCCCGGACGCCAGCTCGAGGGCCCGGTCCACGTCGGCGCCAGACGCGCCCGCGTTGAGCGCGCCCCTCAGGTGGGAGTAGAGCTGCCGGGGCGCATCCAGCACCGAAAGGAGCGCAACGATGCAGAGCTCACGGGTCGCGAGATCCAACCCCGGCCGACCCAGCACCTTGCCGTAGCCTTCTTCCACCATCCATCGCTCCATGTCGGGATGCAATCGTCGAACGTTGGCGCGCAGACGGTCGTACTGCCCGCCATACACGGTCTGGCACACCCGGGCACCCCGCGACTCCCAGGACGAGGTGTCGTCGGCCGGGGGATCCGCCTCCCGCCCCGAGATCTCGCGCCACAGCGCGAAGGCATTGAGGGCGGCGGGATACCCCAGGAAGAGGTAGCTCTGCAGCAGTACCTCCTCCACGGCGGCCGGATCACCGGTCCGGTCAGCCCCGACCAGGGCATCGCTCAGCTCGGCGGGGTCCCCGCCGGCCAGAGCCGCGCTCACTCGCACGAGCACTTCACGACCCGCTTCCATGGGCGTCACGCCCAGACCAGGTCGAAGGCGGCGCGCACCTCGCCCACGACCTCGTCGCGGGTGTTGCGCACCACGGGCCGTCGCCAGCGGGCCAGAGCCTCCAGGTCGTCGGGGGACAGCGCTTCCAGCTGTTCCAGGACCCGGATCAGGGCGACTTCCACCGCGCGCCGGGCCCCGTCATGGACCTTGATGGCGAACCCCAGTCCCCGGCCCGGAAGCCCGCCCCCATACACACCCTCCGCGCCGAGCTTCACGAAGGCCCGCGCCCCCGTCCGCTCCATGACCTCGGTACAGGCCCGGTGGGTTCCACCCACCATGAAGGGATGCGTGGTCATGGCATTGACGATCCGCGCCGGAGCTTCGCCGCGCTCCGCTGCGCCGGCGAAGCGCGCGAACGATGCTGCCATGGCCGTCAGCGGAACGGCGAAGCACACCACGCCACAGCCGTCCACGGCGGTGGCGATGCCGTCCCGCGGGACGCCGGACCACCGCGTGATCTCTTCGAGCATCCGCTGCTGCACCGGGTGCTCCAGCCGGTGATATCCCTCCGGGTCCCACCCCCGGGCGACGGCCAGGGCCAGCATGCCCGCGTGTTTGCCGGAACAGTTGTTGTGGATGGGACGTGCCTCCTCTCCCCGGGCGACCAGCCCCCGGGCCTCGACATCCGAGAACGGCAGGTGCGGCCCGCAGCGCAGCGCCGACTCCTCCAGCCCCGCCCGGGCCAGAATGGACCGGGCACCGGCCACGTGGGCGGGCTCTCCCTCGTGGGAGGCGCAACAGAGCGCCAGCTCCGCCTCGGTGAGCCCGAAGCGATCCACGACGCCGTCCTCCACCAGCGGCAAGGCCTGGAAGGGCTTGGCTGCTGAACGGTAGAACGTCTGCATGGAGGCGTCGCCCACCGAAGCCACGAGACGCCCCGTCTCGTCCGCCACCGCCACGTGCACGGGGTGGCGGGCTTCCACGATGCCCCCACGGGCTACCTCGACGACACTCACGTGCCGTCCTCCGGCTCCCTCCCGGAGCAGGCCCTCGGGACGCCCCTCACCGACCCATGGAAACGAAGCACGGGATCTCGGGTCACGGGAATGCCCGATTCGGACATGTCCCCGAGGAACGCCGGGCGCGGCGCCTCAGGAGCCCGCCGTCGAGGCCGGGGCGGCCTGCGTCGTATCGGGCGGCGGGACCTCGCCCAGAAGGTCCGTGGGCGTCGCCGCCTTGCTGAGGAGGTCCACCGCCTTCGCCAGCTGGCTGTCGTGGCCCTTCTCCTGCATGAACGCCCCCCGCTCGCCCCACGCCTGAAGCGCGATCTCCCGCCCCAGCTGGTAGGTGACGAAGCGCCGCGCGGTCCGGAAGTCGGAGCGCTGGACGTCCACGTCCCACTCGGGAAGGGCTCGATAGAAGTCGTTCAGGTCGGCCTCGCTGACGGCGAAGCCGAGCTGCAGGTCGGGGTGTTCCTGCACGTACCGGACAGCGTAGTTGAAGATGGCCACGGTGAAGGCGCCCGCCTGCTTGTACAGGGCCCGAACGGCCTTCTCCTCGGGAGCAGTGAGCGTCGGAGGCATGACGAACACATCCGGAGCGATGCCGCCGCCGCCGAAGAGGGTCCGGCCCGCCACGGACTGGTAGGTGGGCCGGCCGGCCACGTCGGGGCCGGCGGCCAGCTGGCCGGAAAGCGACAGGGCCTCGTGGGACTGGTCGCTGAAGCGCTTCTCCGGGTCCTTGTTGATGGACCTGCCCACCGGTGTGTACCAGCGCGCGGTTGTGAGCCGGAGGACGTTGCCTCCAGAGAGGCGGTACAGGCTCTGGACCAGCCCCTTGCCGAAGGTGCTCTCCCCGACCAGGACGGCTCGGTCGTTGTCCTGGAGCGCACCCGCGATGATCTCCGACGCCGACGCGCTCTGGCCGTCCACCAGGAGCACGATAGGGATGCCCTCGTATCGGTCGGGATTGGATGCCTTGTACGTCGCGTTCTGATCCCGGGCCCGCCCCCGGGTCTCCACGATGGAGCGCCCTTGGGGCAGGAAGAGGTCCGACACGGCGATGCCCTGGTCCAGGACGCCCCCGGGATTGCCGCGCATGTCGAGAACAAGGCCCTTCATCCCCTGCCCCCGCAAAGAGTCGACGGCGGCCTGGATCTCCGACGCCGAGGACTCGAGGACGCTCTGGAACGGCACATAGCCCACGTCGTTGTCCAGCATCACGGCGAAGGGGACGGCCTTCAGCTGGATGTTCTCTCGCGTCAGGGTGAAGGGGATGGGCTCGTCCACGCCCGGACGGAGCATCTTCACCTCCACCTTCGTCCCGGGCTTGCCTCGAAGCAGGGCCACCGCCTGGTCGATGTCCATGGTGTCGGCGCGGACGCCCGCGATCTCGTAGAACTGGTCCCCGGCCCGGATTCCGGCTCGGGCGCCCGGAGAGCTGGGCATGGGGCTCACCACGGTCACGTAGCTGTTGCGCTCGATGACCTGCAGGCCCACGCCACCGTAGTCGCCCTCGATGCCGTTGATGCGGAGATCCTCGAAATCCGAGGCATGGAGGAAGGACGTGTACGGGTCGTGGAGGTCGTCCAGCAGCCCGTCGATGGCCGAGTTGTAGAGCCGGGCCGGGTCCACCTCGTCCACGTAGCTGGACTCGACGCGGTCCACCACCTCCTGGAAGAGTCGAACCTTGACGTACACGTTCTCCGCCCGGTCCACGCCGCGCTGGAGCAGCCACCCACCGGTCAACGCCGCGACGGAGATCACCGCCACGGGGGTCCACAGCCCTTTACGCATGCTCCACCTCGAACGCTTCCCTCGTGTCCGTCATCCTTCCTCTCGTTTCTGCCCCGTCATACAACGCGCCGGCTCGTGGTTTAAACCCCGGACCGGACGAAGGTTTCTGGAAAGGCCCCTTCCAGGAGATGCCGGATGCGCTCGTGTACCTCCTCGGCCGAGCCGGTCCCCCGGACGACCTGCACTCCGGGCTCGCGCTCCGCCAGCTCCAGATACCCCCGGCGCACGCGCTCCAGGAACGAATCCCCTTCCCGCTCGATGCGGTCGGGGCGCTTGCCTTCCTCCCGCTGCCGCGCCACGCCCTCTCCTACCGGAACGTCCAGGAACACCGTGAGGTCGGCACGAAGTCCCCCGGTCGCCAGCTGAATGGCCGCGCGCACCGCATCCAGATCGAGCCCACGCCCGTAGCCCTGGTACGCCAGCGTCGACAGGTCGAAGCGGTCGGCCACGACGATCTTTCCCGCCTCCAGGGCGGGCCGCACGATGTCCCGTACGAATGCCGCCCGTGAGGCCAGGTACAGGAAGAGCTCGGATTCTCCGGGCATCTCCAGGTCCGTATGCTCCAACACCACGGATCGCACCGCCTCCCCCACCGGCGTCCCTCCCGGCTCCCGCGTCACGACGTGGGGAATCCCGCGACCTTCGAGCCAGGCGCCGAGAAGCGCGGCCTGGGTGCTCTTGCCGGCGCCCTCGCCGCCCTCGAAAACGATGAAGCGTCCCTCAGCCATGGCATCGCCCGGGCTCGGACGGCAGCTTGAGCCCGGGGGGGGGACCCCCGGGTCCGCGGCTGCCGAGCGGCCCTACTCGTAGTACTCCACGCCGAGGTGCGTGATCTGGTCCTCGCCCATCATCCAGCGGAGCGTGTTCTTGAGCTTCCAGTGCTGGATGAAGAGGTCGTGCTCCGGGTACAGGCCCGGGGCCGTCTGCGGGCTCTTGAAATAGAAGGAGAGCCACTCCTGGATGCCCTTCATGCCGGCGCGTCCCGCCAGGTCCATGAAGAGGGCCAGGTCCAGGACGATGGGGGCGGCCAGGATGGAGTCACGGCAGAGGAAATCGACCTTGATCTGCATCGGGTAGCCCATCCACCCGAAGATGTCGATGTTGTCCCAGCCCTCCTTGTTGTCGCCCCGGGGCGGGTAGTAGTTGATCCGCACCTTGTGGTACATGTCCCCGTAGAGGTCCGGGTACATGTTGGGTTGCAGGATGTGCTCCAACACACCCAGCTTGCTGACCTCCTTGGTCTTGAACGATTCGGGGTCGTCCAGCACCTCACCGTCGCGGTTGCCCAGAATATTGGTGCTGAACCAGCCGTTGAGGCCGAGCATGCGCGTCTTGAAGCCCGGCGCCAGGATGGTCTTCATGAGGGTCTGGCCCGTCTTGAAGTCCTTCCCGCCGATGGGCACGCCCTTCTCAACCGCCAGGTCCTCCAACGCCGCGAAGTCCGCCGAGAGGTTGGGCGCGCCGTTGGCGTAGGGGATCCCCTCCATGATGGCCGCGTACGCGTAGAGCTGGCTCGGCGCGACGGCGGCATCGTTCTCCTCCATCGCCTTCTCGAAGGCCTCGAGATTCTCGTGCACCGCGGTGGGGCGGACGTAGATCTCGGTGGAGCCGCACCAGACCATGACCAGACGGTCGCAGCCGTTCTCCTCCTTGAAGCGGCGGATGTCGGCGCGGATCTGCTCGGCCAGCTCCTTCTTGTTCGCAGCGGTCTTCTTGTTGGGCCCGTCCAGCTTCTTCACGTAGCTGGTGTCGAAGGCCGCCGGCATGGGCTTGATGGAGGACAGGAAGTCCTTGATGGGATCCAGGTGCTGCTCCTTGTGGAGCACCCCGGCGTTGAGGGCACTCGCGTATCCGTCGTCGGGGATGGGATCCCAGGCGCCGAAGACCAGGTCGTCCAATCCGGCGAGGGGCACGAAGTCCTTGATCAGGGGCGCCCGCCCCTCCGTGCGCTTGCCCAGACGGATGGTGGACATCTGGGTCAGGCTCCCGATGGGCTGGGCGAGACCGCGCCGCGCGGCCTCCACGCCTGCGACGAAGGTGGTGGCCACGGCACCGAAGCCGGGAAGAAGGACACCGAGCTTGCCGGTGGCCGGACGGATCTCAGTAGGCTGCTTCACGAAGTTCCCTCGTCCGAGGTGGGTTCACGTGTTCGTGGGGGCGGAGGGGAAGGCCCCGCCCGGATTCCATGAGACCTGCGAGGTCGACCCTGGAGGGGCCGTCAGGAGGAGAGGATGATCTTGCTCTGGGCACCTTCCTGGAGCCCCTTGGCCATCGTCTCGTTCACCTTGTACATGATCTTGTCGAAGTTCGACTGGGCCGCCACGAGGCGCTGGAAGGCCGGCTTTCCCTGGAGCTCGCCGGCGAGCTCCTCGTAGTTCTTGGCCACCTCCTCGCCCGGCTGCTGCCCGGCCCGGAGCTGCGCCTCGATGCGCTCCTCGAGGGCCTTCAGCTGATTCCGCAGCTCCACCAGCTCCCGGTCCTCGTCCACCGCCTGCCCGGCCCGCTT
>JASFRY010000283.1:0-6238 GCA_050114675.1 Gemmatimonadota bacterium
GAGGAACGTGCCGCTGGCGACCTTCTTCGGGGTGGTGGTGCTCATTGGGTACGCTCCCGTCAGGCGCGTTCGAAGAGGGCCGCGGCACCCATGCCGCCGCCGATGCACATGGACACGACGCCGTAGCGCGCCTCCCTGCGCTTCATCTCGTGGAGGAGGGTCGCCGTGAGCTTGGCCCCGGTGGCGCCCAGCGGGTGGCCCAGGGCGATGGCGCCGCCGTGGACGTTCACCCGCTCCGGGTCCAGACCCAGCTCGCGGACGCAGTAGACCGCCTGGGACGCGAAGGCCTCGTTGAGCTCGACGACGTCCACGTCCTCCAGCGACACGCCGGTGTGCTTCATCAGCTTGGGGATGGCCGCCACGGGTCCGATGCCCATGATGTCCGGCGGCACGCCGGCCACCTGATAGCCCCGCAGCACCGCGAGGATCTCCAGGCCCAGCTCCTCCGCCCGGCCACGGCTCATGACCAGCGCAGCAGCGGCGCCGTCGGATGTCTGGGAGGAGTTCCCTGCGGTAACCGAGCCCTTCACCTTGAAGACCGGCCGGAGCTTGGCCAGCGCCTCCGCCGTGGTGTCGCGACGCGGACCCTCGTCGACGTCGAAGGTGGTAGTCTCGACGACGCTCTGGCCCCGGGGGCCCGGGCGCTTCGTCGTCACCTCCACCGGCACGATCTCGTCGGCGAACGCGCCCGTGTCCAGCGCTTCCAGCGCGCGTCGGTGGCTCTCCAGGGCGAAGGCGTCCTGCTCCTCCCGGGACACGTCGAAGCGGCTCGCCACCTCCTCTGCGGTCAGGCCCATGGAGATGTAGGCCTCGGGCATGTCCTGAACCAGCTGGGGGTTGGGCGAGAAGTCGCCGCCGCTCATGGACACCATGCTCATGGACTCGGTGCCGCCGGCCACGATGACCGACGCCTGACCCGTGGCGATCCGGTCCGCCGCCACGGCGATGGACTGGAGCCCGCTGGAGCAGAAGCGGTTCAGCGTCATGGCCGGCACATGGTAGGGGATGCCGGCACGGAACTGGGCCAGGCGGGCCACGTTGAGGCCCTGGGGTCCCTCGGGCATGGCGCAGCCCAGGATGATGTCGTCCAGATCGGCGGCGTCGAATCCACCAGCCGCCTCCAGGGCGCCCAGGATGCTCGCCGCCGCCAGGTCGTCGGGACGGGTCTCGCGAAGGGTCCCCTTGAAGGCCCGGCCCACGGCGGTACGCACGGCGCTGACGATGACCGGCTCGTTCTTGTTGCTCATGATGGTCTCCCCTAGTTCCTCAGCGGCTTGCCGGTCTTCAGGATGTGCTCCATGCGCTCCAGCGTCTTGGGCTCCGCGCACAGGCGCATGAACGCCTCCTTCTCAAGCTCCAGCAGGTACTCTTCCGAAACCCGCGACGACGGACTCACGTCGCCGCCGCACAGGACCCACGCCAGGGCATCGCCCACCACCTTGTCGTGGGCGCTGATGTAGCCGGCGCGCTCCATCTGGTCGAGGCCCACGCGGATGGCGGCCAGACCCTCGTCGCCCACCACCCGGATGTCGGTGCGGAGCGCGGCGGGCCGGTACCCGGCCTCGGCCATGGCCAGCACACGGGTCTTGGCGTCGTGGAGGAGGCGGTCGCGGTTCACCGTCACCCAGTCCGAGTCCCTCAGGAAGCCCATCTCCTGGGCCTCGTGGGCGCTGGTGGCCACCTTGCCCATCCCCACCGTCTCGAAGATCCGCCGGATCCACGGGAAGAGGTCCGCCTCCTTGGTCTGAAGCGCCGCCTCGTCGGCGCGGCGCACCAGCTCCTTGCACCCGCCTCCGGCCGGTACCACGCCGGCGCCCACCTCCACGAGACCGATGTAGGTCTCGAGGGAGGCCACGACGGCGTCGGAGCTCATGGTCACCTCGCACCCACCGCCCAGGGTAAGGCCGTTGGGCGCCGCCACCACGGGCTTGCTCGACGTCCGCAGGCGCAGGTTGGCGTGCTGGAAGCGTTCCAGAATCCACTCCACGTCCTCGGCGTTGTCGTCGTCGAGCTCGTTGAGGATGAGGAGGAGGTTGGCGCCGGCGCTGAACTGGGGCGCGTCGTTCCCGATGACCAGACCCTTCCAGCTCGCCTCCACCTCGTCGAGGCTGCGCTCCATCATGTCGACGATGCCCGGGCCCACCGTGTTCATCTTGGTGTGGAACTCCAGGCACGCCACGCCGTCGCCCAGGTCCACCAGCGAGGCGTCGGGACTCTCGATGACGACGCCACCCGCGGCCTTGAGGTCCGCCAGCACCAGGTATTCGGGCCGGGTGGGTACCGGTGCGAAGCGGTCGGCGTCCTTCCCCGGCGCGTCGGCGGCCTCGCCGGCATAGTAGCTGTGTGCTCCCTTCTCCTGGCGGTAGAAGCCCTCACCGCCGGCGTCGTAGAGCTCCTTCGCCAGCTCCGGGAGATCGTGCCCCTCCTCCATCATGCGCTCGCAGGCCCAGCGGAAGCCCATGGCGTCCCAGAGCTCGAAGGGGCCCAGCTCCCACCCGAAGCCCCAGCGCATGGCCCGGTCCACGTTCACCACGTCGTCGGCGATCTCGGGGATGCACCACGCGGCGTAGCGCAGCGTGGCCGAGAACGTCTTCCAGAGGAAGGCGCCGGCGCGGTCGTCGGCGCGAACCAGGCCGTGGATGCGCTCCCGCAGATCCTCCACGTTCCTGGCCATGTCCAGGGCGCCGAAGGAGACCTTGCCCTGGGGCACGTATTCCAGGGACCCGGGATCCACCATGAGGATCACGCTCTTGCCGTCCTCGCCGCGGACCTTCTTGTAGAAGCCCGCCCCGCTCTTCTCACCCAGCCGGCCCTCCGCCACCAGGCTCTTCATGAAGTCCGGCGGGTCGAAGAGCTCCCGGTGCGGATCGTGGTCCAGGCGCTCCAGGAGGTTGTTCGCCACATGGGCCAGGGTGTCGAGCCCCACCAGGTCGGCGGTGCGGAAGGTGGCCGAGCCCGGTCTCCCGATGGCCTTCCCGGTGAGCTTGTCCACCTCGGCGATGGTGTAGCCGTCCTCCAGCATGACCTGCATGCCGTGGAAGATGCCGAAGCAGCCGATGCGGTTGGCGATGAAGTTGGGCGTGTCCTTGGCGTGGACGATCCCCTTCCCCAGCACCTTGTCCCCGAAGTCCTCGAAGAACGCCACGACCCCGTCGTCGGTCTCGGGACCCCGCACCAGCTCCAGGAGCTTGAGGTAGCGGGGCGGATTGAAGAAATGCGTCACCATGAACCGCGGCCGGAGGTCCTCCGGGAGCGCTTCGGAGAGGGCTGCCGCCGACAGCCCCGAGGTGTTGGAGGTCACCAGCGCGTGGGGAGCCACGTGCGGTGCGATCCTCTCGTAGAGGGACCGCTTGATGTCCAGGTCCTCCACCACCGCCTCGATGACCCAGTCGCAATCGGAGAGGCGCTCCAGGTCCTCGTCGAAGTTGCCCACCTCCACGAGCTTCGGCCCGCGGGACGACGAGAAGGAAGCGGGCTTGCTCTTCTTCGCCCGGTCGAGCCCGGCCCGGGCCAGGGCGTCCCTGTCGTCGCCCTCCCGGGGTGGGATGTCCAGCAGGAGCGTGGGAATGCCGACGTTGGCCAGGTGGGCGGCGATGGCGGCGCCCATGACGCCGGCGCCCAGCACGGCGGCCTTGCCGACGCGGTCGGGTGCGGGATGGTCCTTCACGACGATTCTCCGGTTTGCGTGGCGCCGAATCCCCGGGCCAGCATGGCGGTCACGGGGTCCAGCGTGGACATGAGGGCGTAGGAGCGCTTGGAGCGGAGCCATCCGGTGACGACTTCGTCCAGGGCGCCGAAGAAGAGCTGGCGGGCGAGGCGCACGTCCAGGTCGTCGGCGAACGCGCCGCGCTCCACCCCCGCCGCGATCACCTCCCCGATGAGGTCGAAGTACGCGGCCACGGCGGGTCGGATGCCCTCCGATACCACCGGGTCCGGCTCGCGGATGTGGATCTGGAAGACCGTGGCCAGGGCCCGGTCCTCGGCGAAGAACGCCAGATGGAGCTCGGCGAGGCGCCGAAGGCGGGGCACGCCGACCGCGGCCTCCTGCAGCAGCGGGCGGCACCGCTCCAGGTACTCGGTGAGGTGCCGACGGAAGAGCGAGACCAGCAAGTCCTGCTTTCGCTCGAAGTAGAGGTAGATGGTGCCCGTGGCCACGCCTGCCTCCCGGGCCACCACCGCCATGGTGCTCCCATGGTAGCCGTGGCGCGCAAAGACCCGCACGGCGGCCCGGAGGATGCGGGCCTCTTTGTCACGTGTCGCCGGCGCGGCGCCGACCTCGGGCATGCCGTCTCCCGTTCAGGTACTCGGTGGGCACGGAAATGAATGAACGTTCATTCATTCTCTGCATGGAGGGGCGCCACGTCAAGGATACGGGTCCGACGGGCGCGTCCGGTACGGAGCAGGCCCGCCGACGCAGGAGCGCGCCACCATCGCTCGCCGGGCTCCGTGGCGGTTGCCGGCCCAGACAGCGGCCCGTACCCTCGAAGATCGTGGTTCGCCGTTCCGGAAGGGCCCTGCGTCCCGGTGGGCCGCGTAGGAGATCCCCAACGGAGGAGCCCATGTCTCGCCGCCCACCGCCCCTATCCCGCCTCGTCCTGGTGTTCGGTGTCGCCGGAGCGCTCGGTCTCGGCGCGGGCCTCTGGGCAGCGAGGGCCCTCCCCGGGACGGGCGACACCGGAGAGGGCGGGGCCTCCACGGCCGGCGACCTCGGCCTGACCGGCGACCTCCCCACCAAGAGCATCACCATCTACGTGGGGCGGAACCTCACCGCCGACGGCTCAGTGCTCGTCGGGGGATTCGGCCACGAGCCCTCGAGCCACTGGTACGAGATCACGCCGGCCCGCCGCTTTCCCGCGGGCACGCGCATCGAGGTGGGCATCACCGAGGACGCGCGCATTCCCGGCCGGCGCTTCACCATCCCCCAGGTGACGGAGACCGCCCGCTTCATCACCACCAACTACTCGGAGTTCGCCGGCTTTCCGCCCCCGCTGACCAACGGGGGGCTCAACGAGTACCGGGTGGCGGCCCGCGACGTGTGGTCGCCTTCGCGCCAGGAGCTCCGGGACATGACGCCGGTTCCCCAGACGGGGCTGAGCTACTCCGACCTGTCGCGCATGGTCATGGAGCGGGCCCACACGGCGCGGGAGGCCGTGGAGATCGTGGGCCGCCTCATCGAGGAGCACGGCTACGCCACGTACGGGGGCAACTCCCACCTCTTCGCCGACCCCGAGGAGGCGTGGGTGCTCATCGACTACGCCGGCGGCCAGGGCCTGTGGGCGGCGGAGCGTCTGGGGCCCGACGACGTGCGCGTCCTCTATCCGGGCCACATCGACGACTTCCCGGTGGACTTCCAGGACGACCCGGATCACATGGGCTCGGACAACCTGGTGCGCTTTGCCGTGGAGCACGGGTGGTGGGACCCGGACGGGGGAGAGCCCTTCAACCTCCACGAGGTCTACGGGCAGACCTACCCCAGCGACCCGTCGGCCGACGACCCCCACAACCTCTTCCGCTACCCGCCCCTCCTCGAACGCCAGATCCGGGCCATGGCGCCCCTGCGGGTGCGGGACATGATGGCGCTGGTGCGGGACCCGCGTTGGTCCAACGACGGATCGGGCTACGGCCAGGTGGCGCACCTCCGCGCCGACGTGCCCGCGGAGATGGAGGTGCTATGGATGGCCATCACCGGCGCCGTGGCCACGCCCTTCGTGCCGGTGCGACTCGCCGTCCGGGACGTGCCCCCGGAGTACAAGCAGCACCGGTACATGACCCATGGCTCCGCGGCCGAGTTCCTGGACACGCGCTATGCTCCCCTGGAGGCCACGCGTTCGGCGTTCCGGCTCCACAAGCGCCTCCTCTATCACACCTGCGCCCACCCCGAGGTCTTCCTGAAGCCGGTGACCGCCGACCTGGAGGCGTTCGAGGCCCGTCTCCTGGACGAGCAGCCCGACCTCGAGGCCCGGGTGACCGGGCTCTTTGACGCCGGGGCCGCCGATTCGGCGCGGTCGCTCCTCACCACCTACACCACCGGGCGTCTCCTGGACGGCCTGACGCTGGGCGAGGCCCTGGTGGAGAGGGTGGAGGGAGCCACCAGGAAGCGCTTCGGCATTCCCATGCCCGACGTGGACGTGCCCGAGGGCGCCTCGTGGCGTCCCGAGAGCGCGCCCATGACCATGCGTCCCGGGGAGACCTATCACCGGTGTCTGGTGGACGACTTCATCTCCGAGTATCCCCGACG
>JASFRY010000284.1:0-6211 GCA_050114675.1 Gemmatimonadota bacterium
GTGCCGTGGAGGATGTGTCGCAGGAACGGGAAGCCCGGGACCTCCATGCTCGGGCCGCACGCTTCGACTGGGTCTTCAAGGCCTCGGGGCTCGCCCTGCTGGAGCTCGACCTCCAGGCCGTCATCACGGACGCCAATCCGGCCTTCCTGCGGGCCTTCGGCTTCCAGCGCGACCAGCTCAAGGGGCGTCCCCTGGCAGAGCTGGCCCAGGAGGAGGATCGGCGGGCCCTGGCCGCCGAGCTGGACCGCGTGACGTCGGGACAGCGGGTCGCCCGCGCCTCGGAGCGCCGGCTGGTCGCTGCGGACGGAACGGTGCTCTGGGCCAGGGCGCGCACGGGCCTGGTGCGCACCGCCAGGGGTCGGCCCGACCACCTCCTCATGGTTCTGGAGGACGTGGCCGAGGCGTAGACGGCCAGGCCATGTCCGCCGGGGGACCCGGGCGTGTGTGGCCTACTCGGTCCGGAGCGAAGCGCTGGGGTCGGCTCGGGACGCCTGGCGCGCCGGCACGAAGCTGGCCAGGAGGCCCACCCCGAGAAGGACGCCCGCCGCCCCCAGGAAGGAGAGGGGATCCAGCGGGTCCACCTCGTAGAGGAAGCCGGCGAGCGCACGGCTTGCCCCCACGGCCACCAGGCTCCCCACGAGCATCCCCGACAGGATGATCCTCATGCCTCCCATCATGACCATCCTCTCGACGCCGGACCCCGTCGCCCCCATGGCGAAGCGGACCCCGAACTCCCGCGTCCGCTGGCTCACGTTGTGGGCCATGACTCCGTAGAGTCCCACGGAGGCCAGGACCAGGGCCAGGAGGCCGAAGAGGCCCACGATGACGGCGGGGCCTCGGGCCGAGCCCTGGGAATACTGGAGGTACTGGGGGATGGTCATGGTCCGCGGCGGAGGAAGGCCGGGGACTTCACTTCGGACCTGCGAGGAGATGGTCCTCGTCATGGCCCTCGGATCCCCCTTGGTCCTTACCACCACGGCAGCGTTGGCGACGTATTCGGCCTGGGTCATGGGAAGGACCAGATAGGGCTCCGGGGACTCTGTGAGCGAGCCGTACTTCCCGTCGGCGATGACCCCGACGACGGTGTAGACCCTCCCCAGGTCCGCCCGGACCCTGCCTCCGATGGGATCCCGGCCCGGCCAATAGCGCCGGGCCATGGTCTCGTTCACCATGGCCACCGGCGGAGCGCCTCCGGTGTCCCTCGCGTCGATGGCCCTCCCCCTCACCACCGCGATCCCCATGGTGCGGCAGTAGTCGGGGGACACCATGTTCCGCTTCACCAGCATCCTCTCGTCCGGTGCCGGATCGTACCCCTCGACGCTGATGTCATGGTGCCCATGGGTGACACCCAGGGGGACGAAGCCCGCTTCGGCCGCCGACTCCACCCCGGGGAGGGCCGAGATCCGGTCGAGGATCCTCCGCTGGAGAGCTCTGCCCTCCGCCTCTCCGTACTGGCTGTAGCCCATGTTCAGGGGCACCACCAGGCCCTGCCGGAGGTGGAAGCCCGGGTCGATGGCCAGCGTGTTGTTCAGGCTCCGGATCAGGAGCCCGGCTCCGGTGACGAGGACGAGGGAGAGGGCTACCTGACCTCCCACGAGGAGCTGCTGGGTCCGCCCGGCTTTCCTGGACCGGCTCAGAGAGGGACCCTGTTCCTTGAGCGCGTCGGTCTGGCCTGGCTTGAGGATCTGAAGCGCGGGAGCCAGCCCGAACAGGACGCCGGTGGCCAGGGTCAGGAGGAGGGTCATGGCCAGGACACGGTGGTCCAGCGCGGCGGGAATGGGGATGGGCACCTCGGCGTGGGCCTGGAGCATGCCGAGGCCCCGGAGAGAAAGGGCTCCCACCGCGACCCCGGCTCCGCCCCCGATCAGGGCCAGAAGCGTACTCTCCGTGAGGAGCTGCCCCACGATGCGCCTCCGTGAGGCTCCCAGAGAATAGCGGAGGGCGATCTCCCGTCGCCGTCCGGTGGCCTTCGCCAGCTCCAGGTTCGCCACATTGAAGCAGGCGACGAGAAGGACGAACCCCACGACGCCCAACAGCATGGCCAGGAGTCGCTTGGCCCCATGGGTGGCATCGGCACCTCCCAACCGTCCATCATCCAGTCCCTCCAGCACGATCTCCCGCCCCCGATGGGTGGGTAGCTCGGCCGCCATGTTGGAGGAGAGGACCTCCATTCCGGCCCGCGCCCCGGCCATGCTCACCCCCGGACGCCTTCGCCCGACCAGCTGCAGCCAGGGGTCGAGCCGGCTCTCCATGTTGGGAGCGTAGGGAAGAGCCTGGGCCGTCATCGAGAGGGGCGCCCAGAGCGCGGGCTCGAGCACCGACGTGAGCCCGTCGAATCCCCGGGGCGCCACTCCGACGACGGTGAAGGGGTAGTCGTTGATGCGGATCGTCTTCCCCGCGATCCCCGGATCCGATCCGAAGGCCTCCCGCCAGGTTCGGTGCCCCAACACCACCACGGGACGGGGGTCCTGAGGATCCCCTTCGTCCGGATGGAAGATGCGGCCCAGAGCCGCCTCGACACCGAGGACCCGGAAGTAGTCTCCGCTCACCACCTGGCCCCAGACGATCGCTGGGGCACCGTCCCCGGCCAGGGCCATCGGAGCGATGGCATAGGCCGCCAGCCCCGAGAAGACCTGGTTCCGGTTCCTGTAGTCCAGGTAGTCCAGGTAGGAGGTGTTCCCATACCGCCCTTCCCCGACCCGAGATGTGTAGATCGAGGCCAGGTCATCCGGCGCTTCCACGCGGAGAGGACGCAGGAAGAGTCCGTTCACCAGGCTGAAGATTGCGGTGTTGGCCCCGATGCCCAGGGCCAGGGAGATGACGACCACGAGCGTCGATCCCGGCCGACGCAGGAGCTGACGGAGCCCATGGCGGAGGTCCCGCCCGAGGTGAGCCATCCCTCGCGGCGGGCGGAGCGCAGGCTCCTTCGGGGAAAGGGCCCCCGGTGCCCGGGCGCGCCCCGACCGACTCCAGGACTGCCCGCGAATCCTGTCCAGCGCACTCCGGGCGGATACGCTCAGCGCTTGTCGCCAGTACCACCGCCCGGCGCCCGCGGGACCCCGGCGCTCCGCCAGCCGCCCGTGCTCGTAGGCCAGGTCCTCCAGGATTGAATCCCGAATCGCCCCCGGCGGGAGGAAGAGGTGCAGCAGTGCAACGGCCCCCCGCGGGGGCCGGGGGAGGCGGCGCTTCATCATGACGACGGTTCTCCGAGGACTTCGTCCAGGCCTCCCCAGAGGGCCAGGAGCATGTCACGGGATGCCCTCAAGGCGGCGATCCCCTCTTCCGTGACGCGGAACCGCCGCTTGGGTTGCCCGTCGCCATCTCCCGAGCTGGCGTCGATTCTCCACTCCAGGAGGCCCTTCCTCTCGAGGCGGTCCAGAGTGGAGTACAGGGCGCCGCGGGAAACAGGGCGGCCCGCGTCCTCCTCGAGCTTTCGGCTGATCTCCGGAGCGTGGGCGTTGTCCTTCAGCTGAAGGGCCGCCAGCAGAACGACCTGCTCGAACTCACCGATGAACCCCTTCCGACCCATGCCACCTCCGGTGGTCACGTCAGGGCGCAGGCTGTCACTTTTGTAGACTCAAACTACAATATAGACACGCACAGGCGATTGGAAGGCCCAGCCACGATCACGGAGGCGGCGGTCCTGGCCGAAGGCGGGCCGAAAGCCCGGAAGAACGGCGGAGAGGTCGGTCGACCTCTCCGCCGTTCTGGTACGTCCTTGCCATGCAGTCCATTGGCGAGTGGGCCCGGCAGGGCTCGAACCTGCGACCGATGGATTATGAGTCCACTGCTCTAACCGACTGAGCTACGGGCCCCGCCCGGCAAAGATACTGCTTCATCGCTTCGGCGGAAGCGCAGCCGCGCGGCAATACCGTTCCCCTCCCCGTCCAGCCGCTTCCCGGCCTGGCCGCTCACCTCTTCCACGTCGGCGCCCTGGGAGAAGGCGTGCCCGACGCAGTGGTCGGCGAAATCCGGGTTGCCCTGGATGAAGCCCCGCGACAGCAGGAGGGTGTCGACGCGCCCGTCCTTGAGGGCCCGTTCGGTGTCTTCGCGGCCCAGGGTGCCAAGGCTCCCGGACCGGGCGGCGTCGGCCAGGGCGGCCACCAGGGCCCCATGGGCCCGCTCGCTCAGATCGCCGGCCGCGGAACGGGCGTGGTTCCGCACCTCGGCCAGGCTCATGTCCAGGTGGAGGGCGTAGCGTTCGGCGACGCGGTTCTCGAACCGCCTGGGAAGAGCCGACGCCACGTGGCGGACGACTTCCTGCGGCCCGCCCAGGACCACGAGTCCGTAGTCCCCGGCGCGCGCCTCCAGGAGGCCGGCCAGATCCTTGATCATGCGGGACGACGCAACCTCCAGGCTCCGCTGTGCCTGGTCCGTGGATGTCTCCCCGCGCATCCCCGACATGCGGGACGAGGCCTTGCGCACGCCCACGTCCGTGAGGTCGCCCAGGAAGGTGTCCGCCCTGAGCCCCTCCAACTCCTCCACCTCCCCATCCACGTACTCGAACAGCCTCACCTTCCGGCTGTCGACCAGGGCGACGACCACGGGGCGCTCCTGCTTGAGCGCACGCACGTAGGGCGCCACCCGGATGCCTTCCTCCCACCGCACCAGATCGGGCATGCGCGCGGTGATGCCCTCGGCGTACCAGAGGCGGTCGGGCGTAGCGAAGGCCACCCACCCCCTGTGGGGCAGGAAGCCCTCCTCCAAAGGCTTGAGCTCCTGGGCCACGTGGGCCCAGGAGCGCTCAAAGCCTTCCATCTCTCCGTCTCGGCGCGCCAGGTCTCGTCGCAGATCCGAGATCGCTCGCTCCAGCCTCGTCTTCCAGGCGTCCCGCAACGCGGGGTCGTGCTGGTCCGCGTTCACGTAGACGCTGAGGACTTCCTGGTCCGCGAGGTCACGGTAGAGCTTGACGAGCCTGGCGTGCGTGAGCATACGGAGCCTCCGGGTTTTGCAGGGCGAGCTGCGAGGGTCCTAAGGGCGTTCGGAGCGCCACGCAGTATTCAACCCCGAAGGCGTCCTACCGGTTCGCCTCCCCCGTCGTCGACGCCACGGACGCGGCCGTGGTCGCTCCATCGTGGTCGATGACGAGCACGACCCTGCGGTTCTCCCAGCCGTTGCTTCCGGGGCCCTTCTGGCTCGGCTCGATCTGCCGGTCCGAGGACTCGCCGTAGCTCACGGCATTGATCCGCTGCGCGTCGAGGCCCTCCTGCGAGAGGAACTTCTTCACCGCGTCGGCACGGCGCTGGCCGAGGATCTTGTTGTAGGCCTCGCTCCCCGAAGAATCGGTGAAGCCCTCGACCGTGATCCGGGCCTCGGGATAGTACTTCCCGGCGATCTGGGCGAAGCGCTGCAGCACTTCCTGTCCGCGGGCCTTGATGTCGGCCTTGTCGAAGTCGAAGTAGACCGGGACGTCGAAGCGCAGCGACGCTTCGAGCTTCTGCACGGTCACGTCGTACTTCTGCTGCAGGTCGTTCAGATCCGCCTCGAGCCCGTCCATGCGGGATTCGAGGTTGTCCATCCTTCCGCTCGCCTGGGACGCCACCTGGTCGTCCCCCTCCTTGATCTGCTGGGAGAGGTCGTCACGGAGCGTCTGGAGCCGCCCGTCGAGCTCCTTGGGCGTGACATGGGCGCATGCGGAAGCCGACAGCCCCAGCACGGCCGTCGCCGTCAGCACCGCGAAACTCTTCATCCTGACCAGCATGGGGGAACCTCCCTCTGGGATGGTTATGCTCCTCGAAATTCGGACGGAGCCCGGAGGCGCCGTCACACACCGGAAAACCATGATGCAGGATGGATGCCAAACCTTTCAGCGCGTGCCAAAAAGGCGGTCCCCCGCGTCTCCCAGACCGGGGACGATGTATCCGTTCTCGTTCAGAGCGCGGTCCAGCGCGGCGGTGAAGACGGGGACGTCGGGGTGGGCCGCGTCCAGGGCGGCGACCCCCTCCGGGGCCGCCACCAGGCACATGAAGCTGATGCGTTCCGCGCCCCGCGCCTTCAGGCCCTCGATGGCGGCGGCCGCCGACCCTCCCGTCGCGAGCATGGGATCCACCACGATGAAGCGACGGACCTCCGACCGGGCCGGCACCTTGAAGTAATACTCCACGGGACGGAGCGACTCCTCGTCCCGGGACATGCCCACATGGCCCACCCGCGCGCTGGGCAGGAGGCGCAGCATCCCCTCCACCATCCCGAGCCCCGCCCGAAGGATGGG
>JASFRY010000285.1:0-6205 GCA_050114675.1 Gemmatimonadota bacterium
CCGGGAATCCGCCCGCCGAAGGTCATGTAGTCGAATGTGACTCCGGGCTCGATCTCCGCCGTGACGCGCTTGGTCTCCAGGACGATGTCGTGGTGCTTGGGAGTGCACCGATGAATGGGAGACGGAATGTCCGTCGGCTCCGCCGCCACGGTGGTCACGTCCACAGCCTTGTGTGGAGAAATCCCGTCCTGTTCCAACTAGTGGACTGTAACACGTGAACGTTTAGCACCGAGAGTGCCGAGGCGCCGCTGGGGCGAGGCGCACCGACGCAGCAATAGCAGCGCTATTCCAAGGAGGTGCAACGACGCCTCCAGCGGATGCAGCGGCGCTCGAATGCAAACGTTCACGTGTTACAGTCCACTAGGGTCCGATTCGACGGTCGTCGTCCTCGGCCGGCCGGTAGTCCCGTTCGCCGGTATCGGGATTGTAGTAGACGTCGGTGAGCTGGTACGTGGTGGGATCCACGAACCGCTCCCCCGTGGGCAGCCACCGCCCCTCGGGGCTGGTCAGGGAGCGGACGTAGCGCCAGCGCTCGAACGCGACGCCGGCCGTGAGGACACCGGAGCCGATCAGCAGACGAAGTCCGGGTCCGTACTGGCCTGCCACGAGGAGCCCGATCGCCACCACCAGGCCGACGACGCCGGTGGCGATGAGGAGGTTGCGAAGCACCTCAGTCCGCTCGCTCCACGACGACCGCCGTCCCGTATGCCACGATCTCACTCATCGTCTGCCCAATCTCGGACGAGTCGAAGCGCATCATGATGATGGCGTTGGCGCCCATCGCGGAGGCGTTCTCCACCAACCTGTCGATGGCGTGGCGGCGCGCCTCCTCGAGGAGCTCCGTATACTCCTTGATCTCGCCTCCGGCCAGTGACCGAAGCCCCGCCATGATGTTGCCGCCGATGCCGCGGCTGCGCACCACGAGACCGAAAGCCTGACCCTTGGTCTCCGTGATCCTGTGTCCGGTGACGTGCTCCGATGTCACGACGAACATGCGGTGTCTCCTCCCCGATTCGTCGGTGCGGCCTGGAGCGGGAATCGCTTCACGCCGGATGACGCTAGCCAGCGGCTCGACGGACGGCAAACGGCTGGGACGGGGAGGCTTGCCCCGGACCGGCTGTGTAGGGGATGTTGCGTTCACCTTCGAACCTCCGCCGGGAACAGTCATGGGCACCCCGAGTCTACCTTTCCTCCGCACCGGCACGCTGGCGCTCCTCGCCGCCGCCGTGCTCCCGCTCGCCGCGTGTTCGGGTTCCTCTCGCTCCCCGGGCTCTCAGGCTGCCGAGGCCGCCACGCG
Organism: Gemmatimonadota bacterium; assembly: GCA_050114675.1. Classification (GTDB taxonomy): domain Bacteria; phylum Gemmatimonadota; class Gemmatimonadetes; order Longimicrobiales; family Gaopeijiaceae; genus SZUA-318. The sequence continues at coordinate 1,298 of JASFRY010000285.1, forward strand.
GGTCACGTCGGGCCTGCTGCCGGCCCGCGTCGTCAAAGGGAGGCCCGCCCGGCGCTTCTCGCTGGCGGAGCGCATGGAGCACTTCAACGTCCCCGGCGTCTCCATCGCAGTGGCGGACTCGGGCCGTATCGTGTGGGCTCAGGGCTTCGGCGTGAAGGAAGCGGGCACGAACGACTCCGTGACCACGACCACGCTCTTCCAGGCAGCGTCCATCTCCAAACCCGTGGCCGCCACGGCCATGCTGCGCCTCGTGCAGGAGGGACGTCTGGATCTGGACACGCCGGTGAACACCTATCTCACGAGCTGGAAGGTCCCGGACAACCGCTTCACGGCCCAGGCGCCCGTGACCCTGCGCCGCATCGTGTCCCACAGTGCGGGTCTCACCGTGCACGGGTTCCCTGGCTACGCCGAGGGAGAGCCTCTGCCGACGGTGCCCCAGATCCTCGACGGCGAGGAGCCGGCAAATACCGCTCCCGTGCGGGTCGACACGGTGCCCGGCGCCATCAGCCGGTACTCGGGCGGTGGTGTCACCGTGGAGCAGCTCGTCCTGACCGACGTCACCGGAGAGTCCTTCCCCGAGCTCATGAAGCGCCTGGTGCTGGATCCCGTGGGGATGGCCCACTCCACCTACGAGCAGCCCCTTCCCCAGAGCCTGCGGGGGCAGGAGGCCGCCGCGTACCGTCCGGACGGCTCCCCTGTCGAGGGACGCTGGCACACGTACCCGGAGATGGCGGCCGCCGGGCTGTGGACGACGCCTTCGGACCTTCTCCGATGGTCCATAGCCATCACCGCCGCCCGCGACGGCGCGCCCGACGCGGTCCTTTCCCAGGACCTGGCCACGGAGATGTTGACATCCCAGAAGGGCGACTTCGGGCTCGGGCCCGGTCTCGGCGGCTCGGGTGACGGCTTCCACTTCGGCCACGGTGGTGCGAACGAGGGCTTTCGCTGCCAGGTCATCTACTTCCCCGCACTGGGCAAGGGCGCGGCGGTCATGACCAACGGCGACCTGGGAAGCGCGGTGGCCCAGGAGGTGCTGTACGCGGTGGGCGCCGAATACGGATGGCCCGACTACGGGCCTCAGGAGATCGAGGCACTGCCCCTCGACTCAACCGCGCTGAGCCCCTTCGTAGGCGAGTACACGGTGGACCAGCCCGACGTGCTCCTGTCCGTCACCCAGGAGGGATCGACCCTCTTCGCTGCGTCGCCGGGCAACCTCTCGAAGCAGGAGATCGTGTTCACAAGGCCGGGCGAGGCCGTGGCCCCCGAGTCGGGCACCGGTCTCTCCTTCCAGGTTGAAGAAGACGGAAGCGTGCGACGGGTGCAGGTGGCCGGGATCACGCTCACCCGCCGGTAGCCTGCGGAGGCTACCGCTCGGCCTTCACCACCGTGTACATCCAGGCGTCGGCGTGGCTCTCGGACGTAGATGCGGTCGCCCGCTTCAGGTCGCCCGAAACCGTGATCTCGAAGCCCGGACGGGGTGCGCTTCCCAGGAACCTCATCGTGCCCGGGCCCGTGACATGGTAGAGGTCCAGAGTGGACTGGGTCTTGTGGTTCGCCACGAAGAGGGTGCCGTCGGGCAGCACGACGAAGTGTGCGCTTCCGATGGGTAGGGAGGCCCATGGCACAAAGGACCCGTCGTCCAGGTTCACGGCTTCGAAGACGACGGAGTCTTGCGCCGCGTTGAAGGCCTGCACGAACAGCCGCCCCGGCTGACCTGCAGGAGCTTCCAGGTCCTGCAGGCCGGTGAGGCGTTGGGGGAGCTCATAGCTGCGCTCGCGCCCGCCGCGATTCACGGTGAACCGGCGTCCCCCCGTCTGCCAGCCCCAGCCGTCGGGCAGGGCGATCCAGGCATAGGCTTCTCCCTGCATCTCCTGGTGATTGCGAACAGCTCCGTTTCGCACGTCCACGACGTCGAAGGACGTCACACCGTCCCGGAACGCGTTGATCGCCACCGATACGGAGTCCATCCAATAGGCGGCGCCGATGGGCCCGGTGAACGGCAACGGTGACTCCGATCCCCCGGCGAACGGGCCGACGTAGTACCGCGCCTCCTGGTTCCCCTGCGGTGTGACCTCGACCCGGGTGTAGAGGAGGCGGGAGCCGTCCGGCGATACCTCGGCGCCCGCGCTGCTGAAGGCGTGCACCACCCGCCGATCGTCGGGAAGACGGTCCTGGAGGATGTCGTCCAGGCTCGTTGCCCAGCTGTCGTACTGCGTCGTCCCCTCATCGAGGACCGTGTTCAGCCCGTCCGCCGTCACCGATATGTTGCTCATGTGGGCGATGAGCATGGTATCCTGCTGCTCGGATATGCGGCCCGTGGCGCGATCGATGGGGATTCTGACGACGGCGTGGCCGGCCGGGCCCGCGACGCGCGTCAGCCAGATCGCGTCGACGGTCCCGATCCCTCCGCAGGTGCAGGAATTCACGACCTGGTCGGCGACCTTCCCGTCGCGTCCCACGATCTGCCACAGGCCCTGGGGCGGTTGCAGAACCAGGGAGAGAAACCACTCGGTACCGGGGATCTCCGACAGGCTGGCCAGTCCCGCGCCGGCGCCGCGGACGAGGACGCTGTCCCGCACCCCTCCGTCCAGCCCCGCTACCCGCACCCAGTACAAGGAGTCGGATTCAACGGGGGGGCCGAGAAGGAGGGAATCTCCACCGGCATAGAAGCTCGCGGCGCCCTGCGTCAGCCAGCGGGGCGGGCCGCCCAGGGCGGACACCAGATACCAGCCCCCACGGCCGTCGATCCTCCCAGAGAAGAGCAGGTTCCGCCGATCGGGGCTCCACTTGAGGGTGTAGGCGGCCGTGGCGCCCTCGAGGATGGCGCGCCTGGCGGTGCCGCCCACGTCCTGGAGGGTGACCGAATAAGTGCAGCTCGGCCCGTCGCACGTCCGTGAGACGAAGGCGAGCTGCTTTCCGTCGGGCGAGATGGCCGGATCCAGGACGTCGCCGGAGGTGGTGAGCTGGGTCTTGCGCCCCAGCACGGCGTGGAGATCCTGCGGGAAGATGCGGTCCCGGAGGACGTACCCGGCTGAGGCCAGGACGAGGGCCAGGGCAGCCACCGCCGCCCATGTCGGCGTGGACCTCTTCCGTCCCGCCGCCGAGGCCGTCGCGGTCGTGTCCGTGACGGGGGTCTCCAGCGCGCGGACCAGGTCTCCCGCGCTGGGGAATCGGTCCGCCGGCGTCTTGGCCAGGGCCCGCGAGAGCGCCGCGTCCACGTGCTCGGGCACCGTGTCCCGTACCGTGCGCACGCGGGTCGGCTTCTCCGTCATCAGCTTCGCGATCATCGCCTGGGCGTTGGACCCCGTGACGGGTGGCTCCCCGACGAGCATCTCGTAGAGCACGGCGGCCAGGGAGTAAACGTCGCTGCGGGCATCGATGACGCGGTCGCCGGTGGCCTGCTCGGGACTCATGTACTGTGGGGTCCCCAGCGAGAGGCCCGTCTGGGTGAGGCGGTTGCCTCCCGCCTCCGTCACAGCCAGGGCGATGCCGAAGTCGCTGAGGATGGGCTCGCCCTCCTGGATCAGGATGTTCTCCGGCTTGATATCCCGGTGTACCAGGCCCTGCCGGTGGGCGTAGTCCAGAGCGCTCGCCACCTTCTTGGTGATCTCGATGGCTTCGTCGATGGGGAGCTGCTGCTCGCGATCCAGCTTCTCCCGGAGTGTCTCGCCGCGGACGTACGGGAGCACATAGTAGAGGAGGCCGTCGACGTCGCCGGAGTCGATGACCGTCAGGATGTGGGGATGGTCCAGCCGGGCGGAGATCCGGATCTCCGTGAGGAACCGTTCGGCCCCGAGCACCGCTCCGAGCTCGGGGCGCAGGACCTTCAGGGCGACCTCACGGTCCAGCTTGCGGTCCCGGGCGAGGTAGACGACGGCCATTCCGCCGGCGCCGATCTCCCGCTCGATGACATAGCGATTGCTGAGCGCCGCCGTCAGCTGCGGACTGTCTGACATAGGTAGAACCGGTGAGAGGGCAGTGACCTCGGAGGGTCTCGAACCGGGTGCTTCGTCGCCCGGCACGCTATGCCGTGGATGTCCCAGGAGCAAGGATCACGTTTCGGAAGAGGCACGTTCTGAGGCGCCGATGCCGCCGCGCACCGCGTTCCGCCAGGTGAGAAGGCGTCGTCCGGCCTCGAGCCACGCTGCGGCGGTGTCCGCTGTCGGAGGTGCGCTGGCCGTGTGCGGGGACGCCGACCGAGGAAGGAAAGTGGCGAACCGGCGAATCTCCGGTCGGCGGTGCGAGCGGCAGAGACCGTGTTGTCGCGGTAGCCGGCATGACGACGATCGTGCTTGCGGGATGTGGAGGCGGATCATCGTCGAACGACGCCCCCGCAAGCGATGCGGAGGGCTCGACCGCGACCGGGACGGAAGCGACGGATGCCCTGCCACTCGACCAGGATCTGCTCGACCGCGCCGACGCAGTCGAACAGGTGACGACTTCGAACGGTGGGGTGGTGGTCGTGGCCGTCGAGTGCGCGTCTCAGATGGGCGGCAACCTGGTCCACGTGGGTGTGGATGGGCTGCCTGCTGGAACGTACACGGGGTCGTTCGAGCCGTCCGCCGGAGGGGATCTCACCGTTAAGGTCACCACCGAAGGGCCGGCACGGGGCGCGCGTCAGGCGACGTTGGATGAAGCAGAGTACACGATCACCTTTCCCGACATGGACGGTGGTGTCTCGCTGATCATTCCCGGCTGCCCAGGGTAGCCGGCGCGCGGGATTGGCACCCTCGGTTCCCCCTCCCGCGGGGCCCCGGATCAAGAAGATGGCCGGGAGCCCAGGCCCGAAGCCCGGACTCCCGGCCACTCCCGGGGATCATCCGCACCCGCCGGAACGCGACGGGAAGGACGTTCCTCAGCCGCCGGACGCGATCACCTGGAAGTCGGTTCCCGTCGTCGCATCCCCGG
>JASFRY010000286.1:0-6197 GCA_050114675.1 Gemmatimonadota bacterium
CCGCACGGGTAGCCGGTGGCGCCGGGCAGCCGAACGTACGATGAGGCGCATCACATCCTTGAAGTCCAGTCCACAGGTTCGGGCCGCGGTCATCAACGACGCCTGCGGATGCAGGCTGGGTAGGGGATTCAGCTCGATGAAGTACGGATCCCCATTGTCGTGGAGACGGATGTCCACGCGCCCCAGATCGTCACAGTGCATGACTTCGAAGACGTGACGCGCCATCTCTACGACCCGCTCATGCTCTTCGCGCGTGAGCTCTGCGGGACAGACCACGCCCACCGCGCGGGCCCGTTCTCCGCCTTGCTTCATGTCGTAGTCGTAGATGTTGTATTTGCCACCCACCGCCTCGAGGTCGAAGGTGTGCTCGACGACGGCGAGGATCTTGCCGGCATAGCCCTCCAGGAGCGGAACGCTCAACTCACGCCCCGGAATGAACTCCTCCACCACCAGGCCGGCCGGATAGCGCGCGAGCAGCTTGTCAGCCAGGGCTTCGAACGCCTCTCGTGTCTCGACCACGGAATCCTGCGTCACGCCCTTGCTCGACCCCTCGGCGTTGGGCTTCACCATCAGAGGAAACTCGATCTCCCCCGGGAGGTCTCGTCGGTTGGGCGTGACCAACCTCCCTCGAGGGACCCGGATGCCGCGGGCGGCCACCACGGTCTTCGCCAGGTGCTTGTCCAGGTTCATGTGGAGCAGCGAGGGATTGCCTCCGGTGAACGGAAGGCGGAGCTGCTCGTAGAGGCCGGGATAGAAGGCTTCCCTCGACGTACCGATCGTGCCCTCGGCGAGGTTGAAGATCAGGTCGGGGTCACTGTCCAGGAGCCGCTCGACGACGTCGTCAGGCTGACCGGTCACCTCCACCGGCGTCACCTTGTGGCGAAGCTGGCGCAGGGCCGAGCAGATCCGGTCGACGTCCTCCGCAGTCAGGAGCTCGGCCGTCTCTTCCGAGGCATCGGTGCGCAGGTTGTGGGCGACGGTGATCCGCACGTGTTCCTCCTCGTCTCGCCGGCGGGACGGAGGTCCGTTCTCCTTGGCGCGGAGAAGAGGCCCTACAGACCAGGAGGACACCTCCCCCTACACAGGTACCGGGCTCCAGGCACGCACGTCAAACCGAAGCCCCGCGCTCTCGGGATTGATCCGGCCGCTGCACCACGCTGTCCGACCCTGTCCGGTTTCCACCGAGCAGAGCCGGGAGCCATGCACCAACGCCCTCGAGAGCTCGCGGCCTTTCTCGCCTCATCGGCCCGCGAGAAAGACGCGAGTAAACAGGAGGAGCACACCGCTGGCACTCTGATCTCTGCCGGGGCCGAAGAGGACGCCCGCGTCGATTCCTCGCACGTAGACGACCGCTCCGAGCGAGGCCACGTCCACGGCCTCGACAAACTCCGGATCGACCCGGATGCCGTCGAGGTAGACCCTGCCGCAGGGGTTGATGGACCTCCGCAAGCTCCGCACGCACACGCCTGCCGCTCCAACCTCGATCAGGGCTGGGAGATTCGCCCAACGCAGCACGTCGACCAGCTCTCGGCCAGGGAGCTCCAGCGCCTCCAACTCCGCGCCGGCCACCACCTTGCCGCTCAGGGAGGCCGGGTTCATTCCAAGCGTCTGTCGAACGACGTCCGTCACCGCCTGACTGCTGACGGTCACCTCGATCGGCTCGAGCGCGATGGGTTCTGCCACGACCATGAGGTCCAGATCGTACGTCTTCTCCTCGTCGATACGGAGAAGGTGGGTCTGAAGCGTGCGGTACCCCAGGCGCTCCACCTGAAGGTGGTACTCGCCCACACCGGGTAGATCGACGACGAACCCACCGGTATCGTCGGCAAGCAGGGATACCACCGTGTCGTGGTCTCGATTCAGGAGCCGCACGGCGGCGTTGGGAACCGGAAAGCCGGTCTCTTCTTCCAGCACCCGGCCCTGCAGCCGCTGAGCCGAGGCGACGGCTGGGGTGCCGGCCAGTACGACCGCCCAGAAGGCAGCTACCAGGACGACGATGCCACCTGCTCGACCCTCTTGGACCCGGTCCGTACCCACGCGTCACCTCCCTCCCTGCGTCCGAGGCCCGGAGGCTCTCCTCCCCTTTCGCTTTTGCGAGCGGTGTGCCGTAGGAAACCGCCCCCCCCAGTGTGCGATCCGGTCAGCCCCACGTCCAACATGGAGGACACCAGGGGGAGAAAGGGAGGTCACCCGGGACGGCACAAGCTGGGAGCCAGCGTGCAGCCCCGTTGCTGTCCGTGCCGCCGAGACCTGGGTCCGCCGGGTTCGAAGGCCGCCGCAGGTCAATCCTGACGGGCGCATATCAGGAAACCGTTGCCCCGTTTGGCCTGGCGGCCCGGCGGGGCTTCGTGCGTCGAGACCTGACACCCCGAGTGGGTCCGCTAGCGCGGAACGCGCTCCTTCAACTCCTCGAAGAAGTTCTGGACCAGGACCAACTCGATCTTGCTCTCGCCGGCCGCCGTACCGAACTGCGCCGGGCGGGCCATGAGAAAGCTCTTGTCGTCGGCCGAGATGTCGTACCAGCCCCGTGCGTTGATGGGGGTCACGCCGGGGGGCAGATTGAACAGGAGCTCGTGGCCGGTCACACGGATCGTCGGTGTGGTCTCGACTTGCGCGGAGTAGAACGCCGTCGAGGTGGCATAGAAGATCTCGCGCCCGCTTCGGGCCCAGACCGGGGCACCTCCGGCTCCGTCGGAGACCTGCCACCGCCCATCTTCCACGTTGGGAAAAGGTCGTACATAGACCTGGGGCGTACCGGTCTCCGTCGATGAGTAGGCGATCCAACGGCCGTCCGGCGAGATGGCCGGAGCCGCCTCGTCGAAGTTCGGATTCGCGGCGAGAGGGATCTCGCGCTCCGTTCCGATCTCGATGGCGTAGATGTCCCGCGACGGTGCGGCGGGCGTCCGGTAGACGATCCAGGCCCCGTCAGGAGACACTTCGAAGCTCGTGACCTCCCGGGTCAGCGGCTGGAGGAGCGTCGGCTCCCCGATCCCGTCGGCGCGCATGGTCCACACCCCGGACCCTGCGTCGCCCCGATCGGACAGGAAGTAGACGGACCTTCCGTCATGGCTCCACCGTGGAGAGCGGTCCGGGACGGCCTCGAACGTGAGGCGGGATACGGGACCGCCTTCGGCGTCCTTCACCCAGATGTCCCCGCCGGCGGCGCTGTTGTCCTGGTACGCGATCTGACGGCCGTCGGGGGAGATGGACCACGACCCGTTGTCGCCCGCCGGATTGAAGGCGAAATCCGTGTCCAGGGGCGAGATCCCACCGGCGCGACCGACCCAGATCATCTCGGACCCGGCGGCGTTGCTGGCCGACGACCAGTACAGCAGCGTGCCGTTCTCCGAGAGGGTGAACATCACGTCCTGGCTGGCGCTCACCCCGACACCTTGCACCATGGGTACCGGGTCCCCGGTGAGCGTCACGGTCTTCACGTCGAAGGGCGCCGCGAGGATCTGCCCGTCCAGCGTGCCGAAGACGATGTGGCCCGTGGAGGTGACCCAACTGCGGAGGCCCGTGGTCAACACCCGCCGCTCACCTGTAGAAAGGGTGAACGCCTCGAGCCGGGGAGGATCGGAGAACACCGAGAACACACCGTGGTCGCCGTCGGGCATGATCTGGAAGTAGCCCTGCTCGGCGTCTCCTTCCTCCATCTGCGTCGTGATCTGCTCCACCTCGCCGCCGGCCGCGGGCACCCGGTGGATGGCCAGGTCGCTCGCCGTGAAGTAGATGTAGCCGTCCGTCGCCCACCGGAAGCAGCACCGCGCGTCGTTGGTGAGAACGCGTACGATGCCACCGACCAGGGGCGACACCTTCAGGGCGTTCCCCTGCTGATAGGCCACCTCGCTACCGTCGGGGGAGATGACCGGGTCCACGGCCGTCCCCGCCGCGCCCTGCACCGGCTCGGACGTGAGCTCGGCCCAGCGCCGCGACCACAGGCGGGGTTGGTTCTGATCGTCGAAGTACGTCATCACCATGGTGGAGGCGTCGGCCGACAGGCTCATCCACTCACTGGGGAATTGGGCGGGCGACACCGCCAGGGAGAAGCGCTGGACCCTGGGCGCCGGGGGGCCGGGGCGAGTGAGCGCCCACCCGGCCAGCAAGGCGCACACGAGCGCTGCCGCGGTCGCGACGATGGTGGCCCGGTTCCCACCCCGGGACGCGACGGCTGCTCCGGGCTCGCCGCCGTAGTGGAACGACGGATCCGTGAGGGCCTGGGCGAACGCCTGCGCACGCGTGAAGCGGTCTGCCGGGAGCTTCTCCAGCGCCTTGCGGAGGGCCGCGTCCACGTTGGCCGGAATGGACCGGCGTACCGCCGTGGCGGAAACCGGAGCACCCTGGATGATCTTCCCGAGCACCGCCTGGGCCGTGCTGCCGATGTACGGCGGGTCGCCGGTGAGCATCTCGTAGAGCAGGGCCGCCAGCGAGTACGTGTCGCTGGAGGGACCGACCTGCTGGTCCCCCGTGGCTTGCTCCGGAGACATGTAGTAGGGCGTGCCCACGGACAGGCCCGTCTCCGTCAGACGGCTCCCTCCCGCCGCACCCACGGCCAGGGCGATCCCGAAATCGGCCACGACAGGCTGGCCGTCCTGGAGCAGGATGTTGGCCGGCTTGATGTCCCGATGGATGACGCCGCGGTCGTGGGCGTGCTGGAGCGCCGCGGCCACCGACGTCGCGATGGAGATGGCCTCGTCGATGGGAAGCTGCTTCTCGCGGTTGATGCGCTCCCTCAGTGTCTCTCCCTGGACATACGGCATCACATAGAAGAGGAACGAGTCCGCTTCACCCGAGTCGAAAAGGGGCAGGATGTGGGGATGCTGGAGGTTCGCCGTGGTCTTGATCTCGGCCAGGAAGCGCTCGGCGCCCACCACCGCCGCCAGCTCGGGCTTCAGCACCTTGAGCGCCACCTTCCGCTCGTGCTTGAGGTCATCCGCCAGGAAGACGGTGGCCATCCCTCCCTCACCGAGCTCGCGTTCGATGAGGTACCGGCCCTGGAGGGCCGCATTCAGGCGGGCGATCAGATCTGACAAGGGGGGGCTCGGCGAGGGGGGGATACAAAGGACCGGAAGTCCAACGGCACGGAGGGGCCGAAAAGCACGTTACGGAGCGGGCGGGCAGGGAGCAAGCGGGAGGGGTGGGAGGGCGAAGGGGAAAGAGGGCGGGTAAGCGATCACCCGCCCCGTCTCCCCCTCAGTCGATGCCCGGAGGCACCGGGGCCAGGCCGGCTCATGTCGTCAACCGTTGAGCGGCACGGTGACCTCGAGGTGCGCCTTGGGCTTGAGCGTGAAGAACCGGCTGGACATGTCGAAGCCCTTCTTCGGCGTCAGGTAGATCTGTACGTCGTTAGGCTCACGCGTGAGCCAGGCCGGGAGGTTGAAGGTGTGCGTCTGGTCGGCGCCCACGGTTCCCAGGTGCTTGTTGAACTCGCCGTACTCGATGTCGACGCGGACGCTCTGGGCCCTGGGGTTGTTCACCGTGAGCGTCGCGACATTGGGATCCAGGCCCGGCATCGTGAATCTCGGCTGTGGCAGGTACCCCGTGTCGTTGTCGGGCACCAGAACCTTGAGCGTGCCTTGGACCGGCACCTGGATGTCCTGGGACGCCAGGTCGAAGCCGTACTTGGGATGCACCACAATCTGCGCGGTCTCATTGACGTCGAGATACTTGGGGATGGTCAGTACCCCTACGGAGTGGGCGCCAACCGTCCCCAGCTTCACGTCGAATTCGCCCCGGTCCAGATAGACGTCCACGGGCTCGGGGCGCGCGTTGTCCACGGACAGGGTCCGGGACGACGTCGCTGCGGGGGGCGCCGAGGCCGCGAAGGCCGTGGTGGGAAACGTCAGGGCGGCCAGGGCCAGCGTCCCGCCGGTCAGCATGAGTGCCTTGAGGGAAGTGAACATGTCGTAACCCTCCTTCTCTGCAATGGGCGTGTCGCCTCCTGATGCCCTGTCAGGTGGTGCATCGGGCATGCCACGCGTGTGAATCGCCCCAAGTTCTTGTGATGTAACTACATACACGATTGGCGCGGCACGAAGGGCGGGCGCAGGTGGTGGCTGTTGTGCGCCAGGCGTTGTGGCTTTTCAACCAACGGCGAAAGGGGGGCGGGTGATGCACCCGCCCCCCCTCCGGTAGATCCTGTTCCTTGGAGACCAGCGGCTTCGGCCGGGGCCCGGCGAGTCGTCAGCCTTTGAGGG
>JASFRY010000287.1:0-6187 GCA_050114675.1 Gemmatimonadota bacterium
TGCCACAGCCGGCCGAGAGGCACCGGAGCGACCCAGCAAGCACGAACCATGCCTCCCTGACCGGCTGCGGATCACGCCATCAGCCATGGGTTTGCGGGTATCACACGTCTGCGACGTGTGACGCGCGCCGTCCCCGAGAAGGGACAGTTCGCCACCGGTCTCCCCGATGCATCGCCGGTCAACCGCGAGTGAGAGAGCTGGATGGTCGGCCTGTGGGTGGCGAAAAACCCGTCCGCCGCGAAATTGCTGGCCTTTCACAGCTTCAATGAAAGCAGGCGTCGATGGGAGAGTGGGTTCGCATCGTGGCGCGGAGCGTCGCTACCGCGCTCAAGAGCCGACGGGATCTCGCGCTGGAGAACGTGGTACTTCGCCATCAACTGATGGTCCTCGGGCGGCAGTCCGGGAGGGTTCGGTTCAAGGACCGTGACCGACTCTTCTGGATCTGGCTGCGCGGTCTTTGGCCAGGCTGGCAACGAGCCCTCGTTCTCGTCCAGCCGGCCACGGTCGTGAAGTGGCACCGGAAGGGATTCCGGGCCTACTGGCGCCGAAAGAGCGGACGCCGGCGCGGCCGGCCGAGAATCGACCCCCAGGTCCGGAAGCTGATCCGCGACATGTGGCGTGCGAACCCCACCTGGGGCAAGCCGCGGATCCAAGCGGAGCTCCACAAGATCGGGATCGAGGTCAGTGACTCTACGGTCCGGCGTTACCGATCCCCGCCGTCTGGTCCGCCGTCTCAGACGTGGCACTCGTTCCTCGAAAATCACGTCAGGGACATCGCTGCGTTGGACTTCTTCGTCGTCCCGACGGTGACGTTCCGCGTGCTCTACATGCTGGTGATCATGTCCCATGATCGCCGCCGCATCGTGCACTTCAACGTCACGACCTCGCCGTCCGCTCGGTGGACCGCCCAGCAAGTCGTCGCGGCCTTTCCCCACGAAGCCGCACCCCGCTTCCTGCTCCACGACCGCGACACCATCTTCCGCGGCAGCTTTGCCCAGCGTGTCGGGGCCATGGGCATCGAGGAAGTCGTCACAGCCCTGCACTCTCCGTGGCAAAATCCATACTGTGAGAGGCTGATCGGCTCAATCCGCCGAGAGTGCCTCGACCACGTCATCGTTCTCGGTGAACGCCATCTCATGCGGGTCCTTCGAAGCTACGCCTCGTACTATCACAGCTCGCGAACACACCGGTCGTTGGACGATGACTGTCCCGATCCGCGTGGGGTGGAACCGCCCGAGATGGGCGACGTCGTCTCCCTCGCCCAGGTGGGTGGGCTTCACCACCGTTACACCCGCCGACTCGCTGCCTGACCCTTCCCCCCAGAAGCTCTGCTGAGCTCACCACGCCGTGCACGTGGCGGCACGCGCTCTATTCGCATGCGCCTCGGTGAGCGCGCGTCACCCACGATGTCATGACAACTTCGGCCTCTCGTAGGACGGCCTTCATGCACGAGCGTTCGGTCTGCGATCCATCCACGCGCCACTTCTCCGCCCGGATGGAATTGTCGCCACCCACAGAGGGTGCCGATGCAGGCGAACAACGACGCAGCAATCGAGGAGATGATCGCGGTCACGCCGGTCAAGGAGATGCGAGACCGTGCGCGCGAGACGCTGGCCAAAGTCGAGATCGTCGACGCGCTGCCCCCGTATTTCGGGCTGATGGCCGACCCCGAGGGCATGCTCTGGGCCGTGGTGTCGCCCCCAGGCGATCCCGAGACCACGCTGCAAGGCGTCGTGCCTGGCTCGCCCGGCGTGGTCACCGTGCACCTACCGCCGAAGCTCGTGATCTACGAGGTCGGGCGCGATTGTGTGCTCGGGACCCTGAAGGGAGAGTACGACGTCCAGACAGTCGTAGAATACCGCCTCGACCGCGAGGCCGTGCACGCGGCCCTCCAGGCCGACGCAGCACGTAGCCCCTGAGCGGCTGGCGACGGGCCCTCCCGGTGATGCTCTCTGCTCCGACGATCCTAACTTCTGTTTTCCCTTGCGGTTCGCCCCCCCCGTCCGCAGTGGGATCCGGATAATGCTCAACCGACACGTCAAGCAGGAGGTGTCGCAGCCGTTGATGCGACCCGCGGCACAGAGTCCCAACCTGTGGAACCCAAGGTGTGGATACCCTCCCCCGATTCTAGCTCTGGGAGAGGCCCGACGCCCTCGACTATCGGAGGAAAGCCGCTGAGGACAGGCTTCCTCCGGAATCACACGGGATCATCGGGAAGCGACCGCAGTCCTGCAGCGACCATACAGGGATACACGGAAGTCATCCCCTCCCGTGACGGACGCCGTACCGGGTCCCCCACGCCCCTGTCCGACCTCTGTCTGGTTTTCACCGAGTGCCGGTCCCTGGTCGACGATCCCACCGACGCGGTGCTGGAGCGCGGGCTCACCCCCGAGGTGACCAGGCTGCTGGCGTTCTGAGGCCCTCGGTGGGTCACCCGACGGGGCGGAGCAACTCCGTTGGGCGGATCGTCGGCGGCTGCCGTCGAAGCGCCTCCACATCTTCGATTTCGATGGGGATGAACCCGGTGAGCCACTCCCCACCGTCTTCGGTGACCAGCACGTCGTCCTCGAAGGCCACGCGGGTACCGTTGACGATGGCCCCCTGTTCGATGGCGAGCACCATGCCGGGACGCAGCGGCTCCAGGTAGTCGCCGTGCTCGTGAACCTCCATCCCGATGAAGTGGCCGATGCCGTAAGTGTAGCTCTCGTCCCATCCGCCCAGGTCCCGGAGCATGGACACCGCCAGGTTGTGCAGGTCCTGCCATGTGACCCCGGGCCGGACCGCCGCGATCACCGCCTTCTGGACCGAGAGCACCCCCTCGTAGACCCGGCGCTGCTCGTTTGTGAACCGGTCTCCGGCGGGCACCGTGCGCTGCACGTCGGCGGAGTAGTGATTCATTCTGGCGCCGGTGTCGAAGTGGACGAGCCCCCCTTCGCCGATGCGGGCGTCGCCGTTCCGTGCCGCTTCCTCCTCGGCGGCGGACTCCCACTTCAGCTCCTCGTCCAGGTGGCTGGCCAGCGCCACGCCGGTGGGGAAGCCCAGGTCGGCGCCGTGAAGCCGGTACACGTAGTCCACCGTCTCCATGACCTGGCGGGTGGTAAGGCCGGGCCGGGCCACCTTCATGCCTTCCATGAGTCCCTTGCCGGTGATCTCGATGGCCCGCCGGACGTTCCGCAGGGCGAAGTCGTCCAGCACCATGCGCATGGGATCCAACAGGTCACCGGCGTCGTGGACGTCCACCTCGGAGGTGGCGGCGCGCAAACGCTCCACGAAGGCCAAGCGGGGCGTGGGGGGCTCGCCGAGGTTGGTAACCCGCGGGTAGTTCACGTACAGGACCTTGTGGTCGTCGCCCCATCCCCGGGCCAGGTCCGACGCCACTTCCTTGAATCGCAGCTGGGTGATCCGGAGGTTCCGGTAGTCGGTGAGGGCGCTGCTCAGGTGCTCGAGGAACCGGTCCCGGGGGAAGACGTGCTCGATGCCCGATTGACGGCGCGCCTCCTCCGCGTCCATGTCGGTATAGAGGATCTCCCGGTAGGTGTCCCCGCCAGGATTGAGAACGAGCACCGATCCCGGAGGTCCGGCCTCGTAGATCCCCGTGAGGTAGACGAAGTCGTGGTTCTCCGTGTCGGGGACGTAGAACTCGTACAGGTTGGGCTGGGACCGGTCGGCGGAGGTCACGACGGCAAGGCCGCCCTCCATCCGCCGCATGAGCTCGGCCCGCCGGGCCGTGGCGGCTTCCCTGTGGCCCTCGCGATACTCCAGCGCAGCCAGGGAAGTCTGGGCGGCGGCGCGCCCGGAAGCGGAGAAGACGAGGGCGGCGGTTGCCAGGAGGCACCCGATGCGGATGGGTCGCGCGGTGACCATGGTCATGGTTCCCTTGACGGGGTGAGTTGGGCGGGGAGCACCGGCGCCTGGCCGGCAGGCCAGGGAATACCGGCCTCGGACAAGGCCTCCCGGAGCGCGGGAAGGTCCTGGTCCACCAGACGGGACAGGGTTTGCAGCACGGAGTACGCCTGTCGCCGCGCCTGTCGGGTGAGGCGGAGCTGATCCTCCGTGGGCCGACCCGTCCACGCTTCGGTGGTGGTGTAGAGACGGCCGGCCAGCGGCGGACGCCAGGAGGACGGTGGCGAAGCGCAGACGGAAGATCATGGCCGGGCGCGGTGCAGGGGGAGTGGGGGCGTGGCGGGCCCGAACGGAGAGTAGAGGCGCCTCCCGGAGGCCGCAAACACCTCCGGGATCAGTCGGAATCACCGGGAATCGAAGTGCAGTCCTGCAGCGACCATAGCGGTTTCCTCAAGCGAGGTAGCCGGCGCCCTCGACTATGCCCATCGCCACGGCGTGGTCCACCTGAAGAACGTTGCCCCGCGCTTCCACGCGCTGGCCGGGGACGTACTGTCGGAACGGGACGGCGTGGAGCCAGCGGCTGCGCGCGCAGATGTCGAGGCTATCTCACGGACCTGACCGAGCTGCTTGACCCCCCGCACCGGTAGCCGGCCGGGTGCCGCCCCATCCTTCCGCTTCTTGCCCGCTTGCGGCCGCCCGTCCTACCGTTCGCGAGACCCTCCGAGCGGTAGACCACGATTCCTCGATTCGACGAGGGGGTGACGCGTGACGCCGGAGACCAGGAAGACGCTCGCGCGCATCGGCTTCTGGGGGGCGATCACCGCGTTCATCGGTGCCGTCGGGTACATGGTGAGCGCGTTCCTCCAGATCCTCGACGTGGTGGGACCCGTAACGGACTCGGTCATCGCCTTCGTCACGTCGCTCATGATGCCGGTGCCGTTCCTACTGGCGATGCTCGTGCTTCAAGCGATCGCCCGAGACGAGGACCGGTTCTGGAGCAATGCGGCGGTCGCGTTCGCGATCATCTACACGACGTACAACACGCTGAACTACGTAGTGCAGCTGGCCACGGTCATCCCGGCTGGATACTCGTGGACCTTCGAGAATCCGGCGGGCACGCCGGGGCCGCTCGCCGTGCTCAACCAGACGCCCCATTCCCTGTTCTGGGATGTGGACGCGCTGGGCTACATCTTCTTGAGCCTGTCCACCCTGGTCGCGGTTCCGCTCTTCGAGAAGCACGGCCTGCAGCTATGGGTGCGGCGTTTCTTTCTGGCGAACGGTCTGATCATCCCGCTGTTCTGCATCGCCTACTTCCATCCGGGCTACTCGGTGGGGCAGTTGCTGTTCGGTCTGCCGTGGGGCATCACGGTTCCCGGGAGCCTCCTGCTCCTGGCTCTCCACTTCAGGAGAGCGGGATAGCCCACGTTTCGGGGCGGCTCGGTGCTCGCCGCGGAATGGCGTTGCGGCGCTTTCATGGGGCTGGAATGGCTCTCGAAGGTCTGGGCCACCATTGGCCCCTCCGGGTCCAAGGCCCCGGTCCCTACTGTGGCCGCATGGCCAACACCGGGTCGGCTCTCGTGGCCGAACGCGCAGGCACGAAGCAGGCGATGAGTCCCACGACGCCCAGCGTGCCCAGAATGAACAGGTACAGGAACGGGTCGGCGAGGCTGACGCCGTAGGTCACGAAGCTCAAAGGCTTGGCCAGGCCGTAGCCCAGGAGCAGGCCCAACCCCGTGCCGATGCCCAACTGCAGCGTGCCCTCGTTGAGCACCATGCCCAGGATATCCCGTCGCGAAGCTCCCAGGGCCATGCGCACCCCGATCTCCTGACGCCGTTGGGCCACGGAAAACGCCATGACGCCGTAGAGCCCCACCGACGCCATGAACAGCGCCGCCACGCCGAAGATGGTGAACAGCGAGCCGAAGAGGCCGAACGCCCATGTGGCCTCCTCGATGGCGTCGGGCATGGACTGGAGCTCGTCTACGGGCAGGTTTGGATCGAGCTCCGTCACGATGGAGCGGATCCGGGGCGCCAGTGCAACGGGCGGACCGTTGGTCCTCGCAGCCACCCACATGCCGCCCGCCGGCACCGTGGCCGGCGTCACGTAGAGGTACTGGGCCGGACGCCGGTCGTCTCCCAGACCTCCGACGCCGCCGCCTACATGGACGTCGGGCACCACGCCCACGATGCGCAGCCACGGTTCGCTGGAGTCGGTCCTTCCGATGCGCACGCGGGCGCCCAGGGGATCACGGTCACCCAGGACGCGGCGCACGAAGGTCTCGTTCACGATGGCCACCGGATCCCCTTCTTCCCAGATCTCCGCGGCGGCGAAGTCCCGCCCGCG
>JASFRY010000288.1:0-6177 GCA_050114675.1 Gemmatimonadota bacterium
CCAGGAGGCCGAGCACGAAGACGCCTCGGCCCGCCAGGGGCGCTACCGCCCGACCCAGATGGCCGTCGGCGAGGCTGAGCCGCTCCCACTCTCCGTAGCGCCCCTTCTCCCCGGGGGACAGGTCCACGTGCTCCGTGGCGGCCACCCGAATGCCCTTCTCCTCCAGCACCCGCGTCGCCTCGGGCAGGAGCAGCTCGGGCGCGATGGACCACTCGTCGGGGCCCCGGCGGGCCGTATAGGGCTGAAGCACGATCCCGACGGCAGCGCCCTGGAGCGTGTCCGGAGACGAAGGAGCCTCACCGGGTGCGGTCACGATCATGGCGTGGGCCAGGAGCAATGCGGGAATGGGGTGCATGGCGCGGCGTCAGCCTCCGGGAGAGGCCGCCGCACCCCCGAACTGTCTGTCGAAGTACGCCGCCGTGGCCGAGTCGGCCGCCAGCCAGCTGGCGTGGCGGAGGAAGTCGTGGATCTCGTCCGGAAGGACCATCTCCTCGAAGGGCACGCCCCGGGCCCGGAGCCGCTGGACCAGATCCACGGTCTGGTGGAAGTCCACGTTCCTGTCGTCGTCCCCCTGGATGAGGAGCACCGGCGAGCGCCACGAGTCCACCCACGCCACCGGCGACGACGTCCAGGCGATCTGGGCCCGGCGCTGCAGCTCGGCCTCGCTCAGCTCGTAGCGCCATTCTCCCCGACCGAAGCGCCGACCGCCGTTGACGGTGAAGTCGTGGACGCCGTGGAGGTCCACGCCGGCGGCGAAGAGGTCCGAGTTGCGCCCCAGCCCCAGCGCCGTCAGGTAGCCGCCGTACGAGCCGCCCCAGAGGCCGATGCGGTCCGGGTCCACCTGCGGGAGCTCGGCCAGGTACCGGCCGCCGGCCTCGATGTCGCGGTACTCCGAGGCGCCGCGCACGCCGGCATGGTCGGGATGATGGAAGTCGTGGCCGTAGCCGATGCCCAGGCGGTAGTTCACCGAGAGCACCACGTACCCGCGGCTGGCCAGGTATTGGTTCACGGCGTAGGCGTTGCTGTAGTAGTAGGAGTAGTGCCAGCCCAGGAGCATCTGCCGGGGTGGCCCGCCGTGGATGAAGATCACCGCGGGCCGCTTGCCGTTGCGCACCAGGTTCGCCCCGGCGCCCTCCGGCGGCTCGAAGAGGTCGGCGTGGACCTCCATGCCGTCGGCGGCGTGGAAGATCACCGCCCGGGGCGTCACCAGCGACGAGGTGGGGAAGTCGGCGGGGATGCGGTCCCGGCCCATGTCCACCGTCCGGCCGCCGCCGAAGGGCACGGCGTGGGGCACGGGGGGCTCCTTGGCCCCACCCCCCAGGTAGGCGATCCACTGCCCGTCGGCCGTCACCACGGGGGTCCACTCGATCCCCTCGCCGGGCGTGACGTTGGCGAAGCCCGAGCCGTCCACGTCCACCTTGAACACGTGGCGCCGCTCGATGTCCTGGGGCCCGTCGCCCATGTTGCCGGCCCACACCAGCGTACGCCCGTCCCGGGACAGGCTGATGTACTCGGCCATGCCGTCGTGGGGCGTGAGGAGCGTGGGCTCGCCTCCGGACACGGGCACCGAGTAGAGGTGCTCCCACCCGTCCATGTCACCCAGGAAGACGATGCGGTCGCCGGCCCCCCAGTGGAGGTTCGCGCGGCCCTCGGTGGTAGGGTAGGAACCGCGGAGCGTGTTGGGGCTCTGCCACACTTGCCGCCCATGCCCCGAGCGGGCGTCGGCCACCCGGATCTCCCACGGATCCGGCGTCTGCTCCAGCCAGGGCTCCGGCGCGCCCCCGGAGCCCGGGCGCCGCACGAAGGCGATGCGGCCTCCATCGGGCGACCAGCGGGGCATGTTGTCCCGGCCCGTGGAGGGATCCAGATAGAGGAGGCGCTCCTGGCCGCGCGTGTACACGCCGATGAAGGCGTGGTCCTCCCGGTTGCTCACGAACGCCAGTCGCGTGCCGTCAGGCGACCAGGTGGGGTCGCCGTTGCGCCCCTTGTCGTAGAAGAGCCGCGCCGGCTCGGCCGACCCGTCCAGCGGTACGGTCCAGATGGCGCCGCCCCGCTCGAAGGCCACCGTCCCCTCCGGCGACACCGCCGGACCGTCTCCGTCGGCCAGGAGCCGGGGCTCCCCACCTGCGAAAAGGACGGCGAGAATCTGGATCTTGCGCTCGTGCACCGTGGCCATGGGGTCGGGCTGGAGGTCCCCGGGCCAGTTGGAGCCGTGGTCCCCGCCGCGCACGTAGATCACGGTGTTGCCGTCCGGAGAGAAGCTCAGCTGAGTGAGCTCCTGCCCGTCGTCCTCCGTGTAGCGCGTCAGGCGGTGGGCCGTCCATTCCGGCGCCGAGGCGCCGTAGATGTTGCGCACGCCCTTCTCGTCGAAGACCCACGCCACCCGGGCACCCGTGGGCGACGCCACGAGCTCGGTGGGATAGGGATAGCTCCGCACCTGGCGGAGGGTGAACGGCTGCTGTGCCGTCACCGGCGGGGCCGAAGCCGTGAGGGCCACGGCGGCCATCACGGCTCCTACGGCCCGATGGACGGTCCTGTGCATGGCGATCTGTCTCCTGGCTCGGTCGCGGAACGCCGGCTCCCGGCCCGTCATCGCTGGTCCAGCGGACGGGGATCGGGACGCACGGCGAATGTCTGCCGCATGCTCTTCCCGTTCACGGTGAGCCGGGCGGTGAAGGTCCCCGGCAGGGTCACCACGGGTCGCTGGGGCCCGCCCCGGCCGCCCCCGCCGAAGCCCCGACGGCCGCCGGTGTAGGGCGTCCACACGGCGCGGTGCATCCCGGCGTCGGTATGGAAGGGGTCGGGCTCGGGACGCCAGAGCGCCGAGGTCCGGGGGATGCCCTGACCCTGGCCTCCGCGCCCCCCACCCTGGGCCGGGCTCTCGGGCGGGAACGTCTCGAGCACGGTTCCGTCCTCGGCCAGGATCTCCAGCTTCACCGCGCCTGCGGCGTCCCGGGCCAGGTAGTAGTCGACGTAGACCCCGTCCGGCGGATTCGGAGCCTGGGGCTCGTCCTTCTGCACCGGGGTCCCGTCGTCTCCGCCCTGGTCCACCAGGATCGTATCCGCGGGGCGGAACAGGTGGAAGTCGGAGCCCACCACGGCGTCGTCGATCTGGCGCAGCGCGGTGATATCGTCGATGACCCAGAAGCCCCGGCCGTGGGTGGCCACGACGAGGTCGTCGTCGTAGACCTCGAAGTCCCGCACCGACGTCACCGGCAGGTTGAGCTGGAGCGGCTGCCAGTGGTCCCCGTCGTCGAAGGAGACGAAGGCGCCGCGCTCGGTCCCGGCGAAGAGGAGGCCCTGGCGCTCCGGGTCCTCGGTGACGTTGTGGACGTACACCCCGGCCGGAAGGCCGTCGGTGATCCTCTGCCAGCTCTTCCCCATGTCCCGGGTGCGATAGACGTAGGGATCGAAGTCCTCGAGCTGGTGCCGGTCCACGCTGGCGTACGCCGTGTTGAAGTCGAAGTGGGACGCCTCGATCTGGGTGACCCGGCTCCACGGACCCACCCCGGGCGGCGTTACGTCCTTCCAGCTCTTGCCGTCGTCGGTGGTGACCTGGATGAGCCCGTCGTCGGTCCCGATCCACACCATGGGCACGAGGAGCGGCGAAGGCGCCACGGTGTAGATCACGCCCCGCCGTCCGTTGTCGCCGGTCTGGCTCGCCGCCGCGTCGTCCAGGTTGGGCGGCACGCCCGGGTCGGGACGGGTCAGGTCGGGGCTGATGCGCTCCCAGCTCCGCGCCTGGTCCGTGGACTTGAAGAGAAACTGGTTGGCGTAGTACAGCGCCCGGGGATCGGCGCCGGACAGCACCAGGGGCTGGGTCCAGTCGGTGCGTGCCGGCTCGGGGGGATCGGGCTGCGTGGTCCCGGGAATGCGGCGGTTCTGCTCCATGTCGTAGCGCTGGCCCGTGCCCCCGTAGATGATGCCGGGATGGAGCGGGTCCCCCTGGGTACAGCCGCTCTCGCCGCCCGCCCCCAGAGGCTCCCAGTCCCGCATGGAGATCTCGGCGAACTTGCCGCGCGAGCGCACGCCCACGGCGCCGCTGTCCTGCTGTGCGCCGGTGACCCAGTAGGGGAAGCGCGGATCCACCGACACGTGGTAGATCTGGCCGATGGGCTGATTGTACCAGGAGCTCCACGTCACGTCGCGCGGGTCCGGGGTCCGGGCGTTCTGCGTGATGATGCACCCCTGGTCGCTGGACACGATCATGGTGTCGGGCTCGTCGGGGGAGATCCACGTCTGGTGGTAGTCGTCGCCGCCGGGCGAGCCCCGGAGCGCCTCCCAGCTGTGCCCGCCGTCCCAGGAGCGGGACACGGACACGTTCTGCACGTAGACCAGGTCGGCGTTCTCCGGGTCCACCGCCACGTGCTCGAAGTACCACCCCCGGCCCCACAGCGCCGGGTCGTCGGACAAGCGGGTCCAGCTCTCCCCTCCGTCGTCGGAGCGGAAGAAGCCCCCCTGCCCCGACGGCGACGCACCGTACGGGTCTGGCTCGCCCACCGGCGCGCCCGGAGCCGGCACCAGGTTGTCCACGCAGGCGTACACCCGGTTCGGATCGCTGGGCGCCACGGCGATGCCCGTCTTGCCCGTGCCGTTGGCCGGGAGCCCGTTGGTGAGCTCCTTCCAGGTGTCTCCGCCGTCCGTGGACTTGTAGATGCCGCCGCCGGGTCCGTTGGTGGGCGCGTACACGAACCACGGCGGCCGGCGGGTATTCCACAGCCCCGCGTACACGACCTGGGGGTTCGTGGGGTCGATGACCACCTCCACCGCCCCCACGTTCTCGTCCTTGTACAACACCTTGTCCCAGGTGCGCCCGCCGTCCTTGGAGCGGAAGAGGCCCCGCTCCGGATTGGGGCCGTAGAAGTGGCCGATGGCGGCCACGAAGACCGTGTCGGGGTCGGTGGGATCCACGGCGATGCGGCCGATGTGCTGGGTCTCCTCCAGCCCCAGGTGCGTCCACGTCTCCCCGCCGTCGGTGGACTTGTAGACCCCGTTGCCGTACCCCACCGAATCGCGGAGCGTGGACTCGCCGGTGCCTACGTACACCACGTCGGGGGCCGATGGCGCCACGGCCAGGGCACCGATGGATGCCACGGGCTGGTCGTCGAAGACGGGCCTCCATACGCGTCCCGCGTCCACCGACTTCCACACGCCGCCGTTCACGGCGCCGAAGTAGAACTCGTTGGGTCGCCCGGGCACGCCGCTCACCGCGTCCACCCGGCCGCTGCGGAAGGGCCCGAGAAGGCGCCAGCGGAGCCCGGAGTAGGTGTTCTCCGGCGGAGGGGCGCTCAAGGGACCGAGGATGCCGTGCTCCATCCCCGGTCTGCCCGCCGCCGTGAGCACCGGCGCCGCGGTCAGCTCGCGCCCCAGCGCGGGACCGCCCAGGAGCAGAGCACCGCCGAACCGGCCGGCCCGGACAAAGAAGCTGCGTCGCGTCACCGGAACGTGGTCGGGCGAGGACGACTCGCCGGTGGTGGAAGGGGATGATCCTTGGGCGGCGAGGTCGTCGTTCGCTCGATTCGTTGCCACGTTCGTCTCAGCTCCTGTCGATGGCCTTCATTCCCGCCTCATTGTATCGCTCCCCCCGGACTTCCGACACGAGGGGATCCAGCGCCGCCATGTCCTCGGCCGTGAGCTCCACCGCGAGGGCCCGCAAGTTCTCCTCCAGGTGGCGGAGATGCGTGGTCCCGGGGATGGACACCACGTCGTCCCCACGACTCAACACCCACGCCAGCGCCACCTGCGCCGGCGTCACGCCGTGGCGCTCCGCCACTTCCTTCACCACCTCCACCAGCGCCAGGTTGGCCTCCAGGTTCTCCCTGGAGAAGCGGGGCTGGCCGTTGGCGCGGTAGTCGCCCTCGGCGGGCTGATAGTCCCTGTCGTAGGTTCCGGTGAGGAGCCCCCTCCCCAGCGGCGAATAGGCCACCAGCGTCACACCCAGCTCCCGACACGTCGGCAGGATCTCCTCCTCGATCTCCCGGCTGAAGAGCGAGTATTCGGTCTGGAGGGCCGTGATGGGATGAACGGCGTGGGCACGGCGCAGGGTCTGTGGCGAAGCCTCGGACAACCCCAGCGCCCGGACCTTCCCCTCTTCCACCAGGCGCGCCATGGCGCCCACCGTGTCCTCGATGGGGGTGTCGGGATCCACGCGGTGCAGGTAGTACAGGTCCACGTGGT
>JASFRY010000289.1:0-6154 GCA_050114675.1 Gemmatimonadota bacterium
TCCACGGCGACGAGGCCCCGCGCCGTCGCCATGGGGGACTTCCGCACCTGGTCCACCACACGGGCGTGGCACAGTCCGCAGGTGCGGTCGGCGCTCTCCAGCGCCCCGGGCTCCATCTCCATGCCCCTGTGGGCTTCCAGCACCGTCGTGCCCTCCGGGTCACCCAGGTGGCAGATCTGGCACGGGAACGAGGCGTGCATCCCCGTCGGCCCTTCCTCGGCCCTGTCGTGACAGACGTCACACCCCTTGGGGGCGGCCAGGGCTTCCTCGGGAACACGGGAATCGTCGGAGCAGGCGGGCAGGAGGAGGAGTGCCGTGGCACACGCGAGCAGGATGAGGCCGCGTGCCTCGGGGCCATGCCGTGCCCTGGACCTTCGTGGGGCGTCAGGGACGGCCATGGCTGGGTGGGGGTCTCCACTCGAGGGGTGATGTGGAGCGCGCTCCCGGGCCCTCGCACGCGCCACGACGCTGCCGCCTATCATACGAAGAGAGGCGCGATGCTGTATAGGCGGGGCCCCGTATCGACGCCGTGGGCCGTACGCAGGGGCGCTTGCTCCATTCGGGGCCGGTGGGTACGATCTCGAAGTGGACCTGCCTGTAGCGCCACGCAACTCGCGCAGGGAGGTGTCCCATGCGTCGCCCGTCCGACCCTTCACCCGCGTCGCTCTCCACACGGGCCGGGTCTGTGGCGTCGGCTGCCATGCTCTGTTCCCTCGGGTGTGCCGTGCTGGTCGTACTCTCGTGCACGGCTACCATGCGGTTCGGGGCAAGGTACGAGCTGGCGCTCGTGCGCGTCGAAAGCGAGCGGCCCGACGGGTCGACCGTGAACACACCCTCAAATGACGGCATGACCGTCGGGATCGACAACCTGTTGGTCCGGACCATGGCCGACGACCGTGGCTTCCACCTCGGAATCACGAACCGTGGCGGCGGTGGCGCAGTCGTCTACTGGGACGATGCCTACGTTATTCCGCCCAGCGGAGGGGAGGCACGCCTCCTTGTCGGCACGACGGCGAGGGAGGAATACCGACAGCTGCCTCGTGAGGCTGGTTCGGACCTGGGTGAGTCCCGTACCTACGTGCTGAGCGACCGGGTTCGTCGTCAGGAGGTCCCTGCGGGAACGGGGGCGTGGGTCATCGCCGTACCGCAGAGGATGTCGGGGCTCGGCATCGTTCGGATGTTCGACTTTTCCAGACCGTGTGAGGATCTGCTGGCTCAGCGCATCACGCTCGTCGTCCCCGTCGAGCTCGCCGGGAACCGCTCGGTGAGCCGCCTGGTGTTCGCGCTGAGTCGTGTGGTATACGCACCCGAAGACCCGACGGCTTCGGTGTCCGCGAGGGTGTGCAGCGCGGGGGGTGGGTGAAGATCCTTGCGGACGACGCTCGGCGGGACGGATCTTGCCGGGGGGACGTCGTGTCGCCGGAGGGATACCATCGTGTCGGATATCCTCACCCGCCTCGTCGCAGCCGTGGAGGGCCGCTATGACGTGACGGACTGCGTCGGCGAGGGGGGGATGGCCACCGTCTATCGCGCTCGGGATCTGAAGCACGGGCGAACGGTGGCGATCAAAGTGCTGAGGCCGGAGTTGGCGGCGGCCCTGGGCCCCCGCCGGTTCCTGGAGGAGATCCGCACCACGGCCGCCCTCCAGCATCCCCACATCCTCCCTCTTCACGACTCGGGGGAAGCGGGCGGGCTCCTCTACTACGTCATGCCCTTCATCGAGGGCGAGTCGCTGAGGACCCGTCTGGACCGTGAGCGGCAGCTGCCGGTGGACGAGGCCGTGGCCATCGCGGCGGCAGTCGCCCAGGGTCTGGCGGCGGCCCATGACTCGGGCGTCGTGCACCGGGACGTCAAGCCGGCCAACATCCTTCTGAGCCGGGGCGTACCGCTGCTGGCGGACTTCGGGATCGCGTTGGCCCACTCCGCGGCGGACCAGGAGCGCCTGACCGAGACGGGGCTGAGCCTGGGCACGCCCGGCTACATGAGCCCGGAGCAGGTCACGGGAGACCATCCGGTGGACCGGCGCTGCGACATCTACGCGCTTGGCTGTGTGCTCTACGAGATGCTGGTCGGAGAGCCGCCCTATGCCGGATCCAGCGCCCAGGCCGTCATCGCCCGCATCATCGGGGGCGAGGTGCCGTCCGCGAGGGCAAGGCGTTCCACCGTGCCCCTGCACGTGGATTCGGTGATCAGGAGGGCCGTGGAGCCGGTGCCGGCCGACCGCTTCGACTCCTGCTCCCAGGTATCCGATGCGCTGGACGACCCGGGCTTCCGGTACCAACCGGACGCCATCCCCGAGCTGGCGCGCATGAGGAGGACGTCGATGCGGCGGCTTACCGGTCTCGGGGGACTGGCGGCGGCGCTGGCGGCGGTGGCGGCCTGGGGTTGGCTCCGCCCGGCTCCGGACCGTCCGCGGGATATGACCCGCTTCACCATCTCCCTCCCCGAGTCCGAGGGATATGCGGCCAACCGGCATGCGGTGACCATCGCTCGGGATGGGCGTCACGTGGCCTACGTCGGCCCGGGGGGAAGTGGGGCGCGGCTCTACGTGCGCGCCATGGACGAGCTCGAGGCCAAGCTGGTGCCGGGCTCCGTCGGGGCCGTGGATCCGTTCTTCTCTCCGGATGGCCGTTGGATCGGGTACGCCACGGTGGACGGCCTCATGAAGGTCCCCCTTTCCGGCGGAGCACCGGAGCGCATCGTGGGCTTCCCCGAGCCTCGGGGCATGGTCTGGTCGGAGGACGACCGGATCGTGTTCGGCTCCTATTCAGGACTCTGGCAGGTGGGAGCCGACGGCCAGGGCCTCACGCAGCTCACCACCCTCCGAGAAGAGGAGGGTGACGCCGCCCACACGCGGCCCGAGCCCCTCCCAGGGGGAAGAGCTGTGCTCTTCACCATCGTGGGCTCGGACGACGACGTCCATGTGGCGTCCCTGGATCTGACGAACGGGACCGTCCGGGTGCTCCTGAAAGGGCTCACCCCCCGGTACTCCCCGACGGGACACCTCCTCTTCGGGCGCGACGACGGAGCGCTCATGGCAGTCCCGTTCGATGCCGATCGCGTCGAGGTTGCCGGAACACCCGAGCCGGTGGTTCAGGGCGTGGTGGTGAAGCTGGGGACTGTGGACTATGCCGTTTCCTCCAATGGAACACTCGCCTATCTGCGCGGAATGATGGACGAAGGCGCGCTGCTCCTCGTGGACAGGCGGGGGATGGCCGAGGAGCTGTTCCGTACGGATGTCGGCGTCAGCTCACCGCGCTTCTCTCCCGACGGAAGGCGCATCTCCGTGGGCATCGGTCACCCCCCCACCCGCCAGGTCTGGGTGTACGAGATGGACCAGAGGACGCGAGCACCGCTCACCTACCAGGGGCACAACTACTACGGTGTGTGGTCGAGCGACGGGTCTCGCATCTTCTTCGCCCGAGAGACGGGCCCGTCGGTGGATATCTACTCCAAGCCTTCGGACGGGAGCGGCGTGGCGGAGCCACTCGTTCGCGACCGGGGCTTCAACTATCCGGAGGAGTGGTCACCGAACGGGGAGGCACTGGTGGTTCGCCGCCAGGACGCCGACGGGGGGCACGATCTGTTCATGCTCAGGCCGGCCGCCGGCCCCGACCTCCGGCCTCTCCTGGCCCGCCCCGCCCAGGAGGAGTCTCCGGCCATCTCCCCCGACGGGCACTGGATGGCGTACACGTCCGACCTCTCGGGAAGCTATGAGGTCTACGTAACGGGCTTTCCCGAGCCGGGTGCGAGGCGCCAGGTCTCTCTGGGAGGAGGGACGGAGCCGGCCTGGGGGAAGGCCGACCCGGAGCTGTTGTACTGGCGAGGCGATACCCTCGTCGCGGCGACCCTGGACCGGGCCGATGGGATGAGCGTGATCGACCGTACCGACTTGTTCGTCGCCAGCCTCGGAAGGTGGCCCTTTCACCGCGACTACGACGTCTCCCCCGACGGCGAGCACTTCGCGATGATCACTCGTGGCAAGACGTCACAGCAAGTGGTGGTCGCCGAGAACTGGGCGGCCAGTCTCACCGAACGGCGGTAGGAAGGACCCCTTCGTGCAGGACTCCTGAGCGGAGCACCGGGAAACTTCGGTGCCCCCGCCTTTCGTAGGGCCAGTCATGCCGTGGTTGGCACGGGACGAAGGGAGGCGGAGATGCGCAGGCGCTCGGAGGCGGCGGTGGAAAGGCGGCGGCGTCTGCTCTCCCGGGCCGTCTGGATGGGCGGTCTCCTCCTTCCCGTGGCGCTGGTGTGGCTGGCCCGGTTCCGCCCCAGCTGGCCGTGGTTCTCCCTCTGGGTGCTGGCCCTTCTGGCTCTTCTGGCCGTCCTCTCTCTCCCGGCGGTGCGACGCGGGCTGAACCTCTCCTGGTTCGGCGTCACCCTGCTCATCCTCACGGGCACGGCGCTCTTCGACCTGTACCTCTTCCATGTGGAGACGCACCGGCAGCGCAGCGAGCGCCTGGAGGTTCGTGGCGTCTACCTCTCGCCCAATGCCGGACCCATTCGGGTGGGCGTGGGCTCGAGCCATCTGGACGTCCGCCTCGAAGGCTCGCTGTACGACTTCGATCGGTGGTCCATGGGCGTCCGGCGACTGGATGCGCGGCGCTTCGCCCTCGACGCTCCCCGTGACGTGGACATGCTCAGGGTGCGCCGGCAGAGCCGATGGTGGCCCTGGCGGCGCGGGACCCGCCCGGCGCTGGGTGCGTCGCTGAACGGGCGCCGGATCTCCGTGGCGTGGGAGAACCGGGCCGACAGCGGAGGATTCCCGCCGCTGAAGCTGCTCCGCGAGGGCCCCCGGGGCACGCTGGCCTGGGGTGACAGCCGGGCGAGGCTGTCCCTGGACGATCCCATCCTGGACCGGAGGCTCGCAGCCCGCCTCACCCAGGGGATCTCGCTGGGCGAGCTGCCCTGGGATCCGCCGCCCGACGTCGCCCGGGCCTCGGACCTGGTCCTGACGCGCATCCGGGGAGGTCGGAGCCTGGGGCGGCTCTCCATGGCCCTCCCCCACTACCGGGTGGTCTCTCGAGCCGACGGCCTGGCACTGGCGGACACGACGCCCCCGGTGCTGAACGCGGGGGACACGGTCTGGGTCACCTCCCGAGGCAAGACGTGGGCGTTCGCCCTCGACGTCGTTCCGGGGGTCTCGAGAGTCGCGGCACCCACGGCGGTGATGTTCGTTCGCAGACCCCGGCCCGCGGGTTGGGCCCTCCCGTCGTCCGAGGCGTGCGGCAGAGCCGCCGACCGGTGCGCGGTCCTCTCCACGAGGCGGCTGCCCCCGCCGCAGCCGCATTTCGACCTCAGCGGCTTCGGGCTGGACACGGCTCGGTATTCGGTCTTGGCGCGACTCGAGGCCGACGGCTCCACCGTGCGGGTGGTGGGCGCCCGAAGCGCCGCCCGTGTGGCCTACGACCAGGTATACCCACTGCCGGCTCTCGCCGCCGACGGAGCCGACGCCTCCACAGGCGTCCTCATCTCCGTGAGCCGCGAGGCGCAGGGGCGGCAGAGCGCAGTGCTCCTCACCGTCCTGGCCCTCTACTTCATGGTCATCGGCGCCCTGCTCGTACTCTCCGGCGATCCCCGGCTGTGGGCGCGACGGAAGGAGGAGACCGCCAACATCACCGCGGCGTGGGCGCTCCTCAACCTCTTCTTCATCTTCCTGGGCGTTCGCCTGGCCCTGGGTCTCCGCGTGGCATACACGCCGCCCTTCTACGATCGAGCGGCGGCCACCTCCGTGGGTCTGTGGATCACCTTCGCCACCCTGCTGGTGGCGTTGGGGCGATGGTCCACGTGGGTCCCCACCTTCTGGCGGGGGGTAGCCAGGGTGGAACGCCCCCTTTCCCGCCTCTTCCTGCCGGGCCGCAACGGCAGCGCGAAAGACGCCCCGTCGGAGCGAGCAGCTCGGGAGAGGCCTTCCCGCCGGGCCCGTGCGCCCGACACCGGGCCGACCCCCTCCGCCGTCCCCAGCCCGAAACGGGCCAAGCTCAGGACGTTCCTGGGGCTGGTCATCTTCACGGTGAGTCTCGGCCACGTGCTTTGGCAGCGACCGGAGGCCGCTGCGAGCCTGGTGGTAGTGGTGGTGGGATTGGCGGCCTGGCTGGCCATGGGCGTCACCCGGCTCGGCGCTTCGGAGGAGATGAGCGACACGCCCCTCGGC